>CBFHCK010000028.1:0-13448 GCA_965653955.1 uncultured Spongiibacteraceae bacterium | reverse complement strand
GGTGTCCGGGGCTTGAATCGAGGTCATTGCGACAACCTTGCGGCGCGAAAAAAGGACGGTGTGTGAGCACGAGCGGGCGATTGTAAGACATCGGCTGTCGCATCGGTCAATCGACGTTTGGCGGCTGGCGAACGCGACACATATCAAAAATATTCCGTCGAATACTGTTCATTCATACAGTAATTTGGTTTAATCGCTGCCGAATCAATTTTCAGCTCCCAGCGCGAGGATCACCCGGATGGACGACAACAAACAAAAAGCATTGAGCGCGGCTCTTTCGCAAATCGAACGCCAATTCGGCAAGGGCACCGTGATGCGCATGGGCGATCACACGCAAACTGCCATTCCCGTTATCTCTACAGGTTCGCTTGGCCTCGATATCGCGCTGGGTGTGGGTGGATTGCCACGCGGACGTATCGTCGAAATCTATGGTCCGGAGTCGTCAGGCAAAACCACGCTGACGCTGTCGGTCATTGCGCAGGCACAGAAGATGGGCGGTACCGCCGCCTTCATCGATGCCGAACATGCGCTCGATCCGATTTATGCCGAGAAGCTCGGCGTTAACATTGACGATCTGATCGTGTCGCAGCCCGATACCGGCGAACAAGCACTCGAAGTAGCGGAAATGCTGGTGCGCTCTGGTGCCGTCGAAGTGCTGGTCATCGATTCGGTCGCTGCGCTGGTTCCGAAAGCGGAAATCGAAGGCGAGATGGGCGATTCGCATGTGGGCTTGCAGGCTCGCCTGCTTAGCCAGGCAATGCGCAAACTGACCGGTACGATTAAACAAACGAACTGCCTGGTGATTTTCATCAACCAGATTCGGATGAAGATCGGCGTGATGTTCGGCAACCCGGAGACCACGACTGGCGGTAATGCACTGAAGTTCTATTCGTCAGTTCGTCTCGATATTCGTCGCACTGGCGCCGTGAAAGAGGGCGAAGAGGTGACTGGCTCGGAAACCCGCGTCAAAGTGGTTAAAAACAAAGTGGCGCCACCGTTTCGTCAAGCCGAATTCCAGATCATGTATGGCAAAGGCATTTACCGGATGGGCGAGGTCATTGATCTCGGGGTTAAGTTGAATCTGATCGACAAATCCGGTGCGTGGTATGCGTACAAGGGCGACAAGATCGGTCAAGGCAAGGCGAACGCCGCGAAGTTTCTCGAAGAAAACCCGCAAATCAGCGAAGTCATCGAGGCGAATATTCGCAGTGAATTGTTGAACTCGCCGTTGCCTCCCGTCACTGAAAAATCCGCTGAAATGGAAACCGAAGAATAGCGGGCATGGGCTCTTTCGATTCGACGGATAACCGGCTTTCGGAAAATCGAGTTGCCGTAGATAGCGAAACTACCGTTATTCGTCCGGCCGATATTCGGCGAGCGGCAATGGATCTGCTGGCTCGCCGCGAACATTCTTATCAGGAATTGCATCGCAAACTTGTAGCGCGCTTCGACGCTCATGATTTGATTCACACGGAGCTTGATCGCCTGCGCGAAGAGCGATTACAGAGCGATGCGCGATTCGCCGATGCATACATCTACAGTCGTGCTCAGCGACTTTATGGTCCGCTGCGTATTCGTATCGAATTGCGCGAGAGGGGCATTGCGGATTCGATCATTGCAAGCGCGATGCAGCATATCGTTGTCGACTGGCAGGCCAATCTGCAAACGCTGGTGAGTAATAAATTCGGCAATGTCGAGCCAAGCGATCTAAAGGAAAAAGCCAAGCGGCTGCGCTTTTTGCAATATCGCGGATTTGTTGGTGAAGATACGCGAACACTATTTGATTGAGCAGTTACGCGTGCACTAACCGTCGCTTTTTAAGGTGTTTGCTGGTGCCCGCCACCTCGCACTCGGTGTAGGCCGCCGCGAGCGCGTTCTCGCCCGATTTATTACGTTGATATTCACTGGCGTTGCTGTGTGACATTTCGGCGACCCGCTCTAACATATTGATTCAGTGGTGCAACCGCCGATTTAAGCGTTACGGTTATGAGCATATTCGCTTTAACTGATTGATCGAAATAGGGTTTTCGCCTATATTGCAAGGCCTGATCGACGATTCTCCGGTATGGTGCCGGTTTGATTCGCAAAGAGCTCGGTCAGGAATTAGAGATCGTTATGAATTTCGATATCGCGAAAATCAATGCCGAGTTGAAAGACCGCTCCGCCGAGGAAATCGTGCATTGGGCGCTGCAACAGAATCAGCAGGTCATTACGTCGAGTAGTTTCTCGCCGAATTCAGCGGCGATGCTGCATCTGGTTACGCAAATCAAACCCAATATGCCGATCGTTTGGGTCGACAGCGGCTACAACATGCCGGACGCTTATCAAGTCGCCGAGCAATTAATTCAAAAACTGCATTTGAATATGCACATCTTCACGCCGCAAATGACCTCCGAACGTCGTGCGGCATTGATGGGTGGCATTCCTCACCCTGACGACAATCCTGAGTTGCATGCCGAATTCGTGCGTCAGGTAAAACTTGAGCCATTCCAACGCGCACTCAATGAATTGAAACCAAAAATTTGGTTAACGGGTATTCGTCGCGAAGAAACCGAGTTTCGCAAAACGCTCGATATCGTTAGCTGGGATAACCGCGGTTTATTGCGCGTCGCACCGTTGTTCAACTGGAGTGCGCAGGATGTCCAGGCCTACATGGACCGTTATCAGCTGCCTACCTGCAAACATTATTTCGATCCGACCAAGGTCGCCGATAATGCAGAGTGCGGATTGCACACTGCTGCGTAATGCGGCGAGATTATTTCTGAACGATATCGCTATTTAACCGGATAGAGTGGTGGCAGATGCTCATCTGCCACCGACGTTTCTCTTCGCGTGTTTCTAATAGATTTAGTCGCCGCTAGTAACATTTCACCATTCCACTCGCCGCTATCCGGCAATGTACCGAACAATCGATTTTCCAGTTGCCGCAGGGCGAGCATGAACGTGTCATCGTTAGTAACGCGTTGCAGCTGCTCGATGGTAAGCAATGATTGATCGTCGAAATAAATCCGCGCCCACTTCAGCAAGGCATGGCGTGCGGCCGCAGCGTCATTGCGATGACAAGCTGCGCTGAAATCCCGCCACGCGTTTTTTTCGCCAGAACCGTCGTTCGCGTTAATCGAATTTATCGTCGCTTGCGGAGTAACGTTCCGTTTCAAGCGCCAATACAATACCAACATCAATACCGATAGTAGTGCCAGACATGCAGTCGCGATTTGCCAAGCGATCAATTGAGCGTTTGTCGGTGCATTCGACGGTTGGGTTGATGTCTCGGGCGCGCTGCTTTGCGGAGAAGGAGCAGGCGTCTGTTCTGGCAGCGTTGTGTCGGGTGCGGCATTAACGCCCGTGGCGCCCGCTTCGATTTTTAATGTTTGGCCAGCGAGCGTTGCGATTTTTTCAGAATCGCTATCGACATCCCACCATGCGACGCGAGTCTCGGGCAGCGATAATTGACCGGGCCGCGTTGGAATCAATGCGGCTTTTTCGATGCGCTTGCCCGTGATGCCATTGGCAGATTGTTCATCGTCCATCGACGGCTGATCCGCATATATTTTGGCGCCGTCGAGCATTGGTTGTTCGATTGCGGGCAATTGCGCGGCGGGTAAACCGTCTGCGCGCACGCTGATATTGCGGGTAATCGATTCGCCGACAGCCAGCCGCTGCATGTCGCCATTCCAACTTTCCGCGAGCGTTAAATTACGCGCCGGCAGCCAAACCTTACCGCTGAATGTTTTGGGAATCGGCTTTACATGAACCGTTAATTGACGGCTCATTTTCCGCATCGCGCGGCCTTGGCCCGGGAAATCGAATAACGAGCGCTGGCGGCGCGCTTCAACGCCGCTGAACACCAATTCGGGAATCGTTAGTTCGCCTGCTTGTTGCGGAAAAATCGCGTATACCAGCTCATGCACTTCATATTGCATACCGTTCAGCGTGCGATTGAATGAGGTTTCCGATACCTGCTTGACGTTGGCGTTATCGAATTCGGGTTTCGTCAACTGCATGTCGACCAACGACGTTGCAATAAACACCCGCGCGGTGAATAACAACTGTTGTTGCACATATACGTTGCTGCTGTCCGTTTCAACTTCGATATAAACAGGCTCGCTCCCGTCGAACGCATTTGCATTTTGAGTTGCTGGATTCACGCGCACCGCAATAGGCTGCGTCTGCGTTCCGGCTACCGACAAGGCCGGAATCGTCAACTGACCATTGCGTTTTGGGATCAATGTGGTTTGCCATTCCGTCCACGATTCAATCCGCCCGTTATTGATCACGTGCTGACTGCTTTGACTCGTACCGAAAATCTGGAAATCGTTTTCCAGTGGTCGATAATCCGGGTTGTCATACCCGCCGGTATCGTCGATACGCACCGTAAGAATGAACGAATCGCCTTGCGTAATGGTGGTGCGGTCGACCGTTGCTTTGGCTTGCACGGTCGCATGAGCAGGCAGCATCACGAAAAAAAATACCAAAAGAAAAAACAGGCGATTTTTCGTAATAATCATCGTCGTTACCACTGCGGTTGGGCGGGGCGCGGCGCGGCATCGCGCTCGCGCTGGCGACTTTCGTATTGGAATTTTCTGCGTAGCAATCCCGAGGGATCATCGGGAATCTGACGCAGCCATTGTTCGGTAGCGCGTTGTTGCAATTGTTGTTCGCTGGTCTGCGGCGATTGCGCCGTGGTCGGTTGTTGCGGAGTTGTTTCAGGTTGCAACGAATTATCTATCGCTTTTTCGACGTCCGCATTTTTTTGCTGCGCGGCAGCGCGCTGGTTTTCTGGTTGTTGATCGTTTTTATCAGAACCAATTTTTGATTGTTCGGAATTTTTATCGGCGCCGCTGCTGTTTTGTTGTTTGGCCATATCGCTCGGCTGTTTATTCTGCGGCTGCGAGTCATCGCTCTGTTGCGAAGAAGATTGGCTCTGTTGCGAAGAAGACTCGCTTTTTTGGCCCGATGAATCGGAATGTTTATTTTGCGATGACTGATTTTTCGAGTCGTCGGCAGGGTTGCGCTTTTGTTGTTGCTTCAGCAGCTTTTCAATTAATTCGCGATTGGCTTTTGCGTCTTCCATCTGCGGATTCATTTTCAATGCGGCATCGTAAGCTGCAATGGCATCCGGCAACTTGCCGGCATGCGCGAGCGCATTGCCGCGATTGTAGTGCGCATCGGCGGTATCGATAGTCGAGAGCGTCTGCGCAGCCTCTTGATAATCCCCGGCGCGATATTGCGCCGCGCCACGCCATGCAGGATCGCGAAATGTTTGAGCAGCGGCTTTTTCGTTACCGGCGTCGAATTGCTGCTGCGCGGACTGATCGGGTGTTTGCCATAACTGCCGCGCCCATGTGGGCCAGTCGAGGGCCTGACTTGGTGTGCTAAGTGGAAGGAGTAACACAGCGAGCAACCAGCCGCGTCGGAACGCCAAGGCTGCGAGCGGTAATAACAGCCACACCAGTTGCGGGCCGCGCTCGCGCCATAGATCGAACTTGCGTTCGACCACGCGCGCGTCAGCGGCATTGGCGAGCGTGCTCGGCAGCGTTGCATCGAGATCCGAATCGTCGAGACGAATATCGCTATAGCGCGCGCCGATTTTATTGGCGAGTTCAACGAAGCGTTCACGATGCAACTGCGCAATCGCGATCGTACCGTTCTGCTGTTTGACGAAGCCGCTTGGCATTTTTTGCGAATTATTTTGCGGCGATGTGCCTGATCGATTGGGTGTATTCGATTGCTGGGGAAGCGGTATCGGTGCTCCCTGTTCGCTGCCGACGCCGATAATCGACAACTGCCACGGCTTGCCGCTGAAGCGCGATGCAATGTCTTCGATATTGTCGCTGCTGATTTCATCGCTGAGTAACAACACGCGGCCGCGTTCGAAGCCGGCATTACGTAGCAGTTCCACCGCGAGATCGAGCGCGGCTGCGGGATTGCTACCGAAGGTCGGCATCATTGTCGGCGACAACGCGGGCACCAGATTCGCAATCGTCGCGGTGTCGTCCGTCAGCGGCGTAACCACATGCGCATCACCCGAATATACGACCAGCCCGGTCAATCCCTCGTGTCGGCGCTGCAAAATATCGAGCACTTTGTAACGAGCGCGCTGCAAACGCGAGGGCTGAATATCCTGCGCATACATCGATAGCGATAGATCGAGCACGATGACTAGTCCATCGCGTTTCTGCAGTACCGGCTGCGGCATTTTTTCCCAGGCGGGGCCGGCGATCGCAACAATGGCGAGCGACCATGCGACGAGTACCAACCATGGCCAACGACGCTGTTGCTCGCGCGCCGGCTCGATCAAATAATCGATTAATTCCGGCGCAATCGCGCGTCGCCAATTCGCACCGCTGCTGCGTTGTCGCCATAACAGCAGCGCGAGCGTGAGCGCAGGAATTAATAGCAACAACCACCAAGGCCGCAAAAAATGAAATTGCGCGAACATATTCATAGCGGCGCCCGAGAGGACGCGCGAATGCGCCAGGGTGCTGCCTGCAATGCGGCGATAAAACTCAACAGCAACGCTGCAGCGAGTGGCCAGTAAAACAACGAGCGCTGCGGGCGGAAAGTTTGCGTTTTGTCGGCGACCGGTTCGAGCGAATCGAGCAGTCGATAAATGCCGGCAAGCTCTTCCGGATTCCGCGCGCGGAAATATTTTCCACCTGTTACCGCCGCAATATTTTTCAGTGCGTCTTCATCGAGATCGCGCGATGGATTGACGCGACGTGCGCCGAAATTGCCGCCAAAAGGACCCGGCAGAATTAGTTCGTCGGCGCCGACGCCAACCGTGTAAATCATGATGTTGTTTTCCGCTGCGAGTTTTGCTGCTTCCGCCGGCGTCACATTACCCGCAGTGTTCGCACCGTCGGTAAGCAGGATCAGAACATGGCGTTCGCCTGGACGCTCACGCAAACGTTTGATGGCGAGACCGATCGCATCGCCGATAGCCGTTTCCTCGCCGGCAAAACCGATTTGTGCTTCGTGAAGAAAACGGCCGACGGTATCCAGATCGAAAGTGAGAGGCGCCTGCACATACGCCTGTGTGCCGAATACGATCAAACCGATCCGATCGCCGCGCCGCTGTTTAATAAATTCCTCGACCACGGCTTTCACCGCAATGACACGCTCGACGCGTTCGTCGCCGATTTGCATATCCGGAATTTTCATACTGCCGGAGAGATCAACCGCCAGCAGTAAATCGCGGCCATTGTCGGGTAGCGCAATTTCATCGCCGAGCCAATGCGGTCCGCACGCTGCAACAATTAAAAGCAGCCACCACGCCAGCAATAGCGACCAGCGGATCGGGCGGCGAAGTTGGCGCGGCACAGTCGATTCGTTAGATTCGAGCTGCGCGAAAAAAGGCACGCGCAACGCGGCCTGTTGTTGCGTTGCGCGCGGCAATAATAAGTAAATCAGCAGCGGCAGCGGGGCGAGTAACGCAGCCCACGGATAATCGAAACCTAGCACCGATGCCTCCGAATCCAATGGCTGGCGGCGTCGTGTAATGTGTCGGCCGATACGTTATGCGAAGCGGGTTGATACACCGTTGCGAGCGCGCGCAAATCGGGATCGGTGAAACGCGGTTTGCGCAGATGGCGATCGAGAAATTCCAGCCATTCGGCACCGGATAATGCGGCGACGTCGCTACGCGGAAACGCCGCTAACGCGCATTGTTTTAACAAGCGATTGGTTGCCTGCGCGAATGCTGCATCATTGCGATCGGTCTGCCATTGCCGATGCAGCGCGCGCAATTGTTGCAGCGCGAAGCCGCGATAGCGCCGTTGCCGATAGCGGCGGACGAACCAGATTCCACCGATGGCAAATGCAACGAGAATGATTGCCCCCAGCAACCACCAGCCGGGCGCCAATGGCCACCAGCCGATCGGCGGCGGCAAATGAATATCGCGCAATTGCGCCAGCGGATCGGCATCGTTCATCGCCTGCGTCCCCGCAGCGGAGATAATTGCGCGAGCGGCGGTAACGTCGTGTTTATTTCCAGCACGGGAATGGCGAGCGAGTTCATTAATACATTGATTGTTTCGCGATGCTGCGCGAACGCAGTGTGATGTTTTTCTCGCAGCATCGTATCGCCACTGTCCAGCGTAAATCGACGCTCACCGTCGGTGACGGTATACAGCGCCGGTGGCGGCAATTCAGCTTCGAGCGGATCGAACACAAACAGCGCGGTGATTTCGCAGTGACGCGCGAGTGCGTAAAGTTGATCGCGAATCGAGGCGTGTTCGATCCCATAAAAATCGCTGATCAGATAAACCGCGCTGCCCGGGCGGGCGACGCGATGTAATTCGGTCAGCGCGGTGGCCAGCGATGCATGCGCGTCGGTTAATTGCGTTTCGCGTTTCAACGCATGATTGAAGGTCAGCAGATTGTTTAACCACAACATCGTTGTTTTGCGCGTCCGGCGCGGACGAATTTCCCGACGCTCGTTGTTGCCGATAATTAAACCGCCGACGCGATCGCCCTGTTCGAGGCCCGACCACGCGAACAAGGCACCGAGATACGCGGCCATTTTCGATTTAAAACAATGACGGCTGCCGAAGAACATCGGCTGGCGCTGATCGACAACAATTAACAATGGCTTTTCGCGTTCCTCACGAAACAATTTCGTGAACGGGCGGCCGCTGCGTGCGGTGACGCGCCAATCGATCGCACGTACATCGTCGCCCGGTTGATACGCGCGTACTTCTTCGAATTCCAAACCGCGACCGCGCAATGCGGTACGCATGCGGCCAGCCAGTTCATGCGTCGCGCGCTGGCGTTGTTGCAATAGCCAATTGCTCGCGGCGAAGCGCGCGCCGGTGAGTTCGGTCAGTTCGCAATAAGCGCCGCGCAGTGGCGACGAAATTGTCCCAGCGATGTCTTTAAGCAACTGGAACCAGCTCCACGATCCGTGCAATCACCGCATCGACGTCGACGCCACTCGCTTCCGCATCGAAACTTAAAATCAGACGATGACGCAGCACATCGGCGCACACGTCTTGTACATCGTCGGGGCTGACGTAATCGCGATTGGCGAGAAATGCACGTGCGCGTGCGCAGCGATCGAGCGCGATGGTTGCGCGCGGGCTCGCGCCGAATTCGATCCAGCCGCCGAGTTCGGCGTCGTAATTTTTTGGCTGTCGCGTCGCCATCACCAGTTGCACGATGTATTCCTCGACAGCGGGTGCCATATGTAATTTCAGCGTGGCGGCGCGGGCATCGAAAATCGTTTGCTGCGCAATACGCTCGGGATGCGGTTGCGGCAGTTGCTGCGCTTCGGTGCGCGCCAGTTGCAGGATTTTGCGTTCGGCGTCCGCGTCGGGATAGTCGACGCGCACATGCATCAGAAAACGATCGAGCTGCGCTTCCGGCAGTGGGTAGGTGCCTTCCTGTTCGATCGGATTTTGCGTTGCCATCACCAGAAACAACGGCGGCAGCGGATACGTATGACGGCCCGCCGAAATTTGCCGTTCGGCCATCGCTTCGAGCAATGCCGATTGCACTTTCGCCGGCGCGCGATTGATTTCATCGGCAAGCACGAGATTGTGAAAAATCGGCCCCGGCTGAAACGAGAACGTGCCGCTTTCGGGGCGATAAATATCGGTGCCGGTGATATCGCCCGGCAGCAGATCGGGCGTGAATTGCACGCGATGAAAATCCGCGTCGATACCTTCCGCGAGTGTTTTTATCGCTTTGGTTTTTGCGAGCCCCGGTGCGCCTTCGACGAGCAGATGACCGTCGGCGAGCAGCGCGATCAACAATCTCTCAATTAATTTTTCCTGGCCGATGATGCGTGTACCGAGCCAGCTATTCAGTTCGCGCAGGGCATTGAGTTGCGACATAACGATCCTTTCGAGTCGATTGGAAGCGGGAGGCACTGTAAGGGATTGCGAGATGCTTTTGCAGCCGCAGCGTTTGGACTCAAATGCATTCGAAAGTTTCCGGCGTCAGGTGGGGCTTCCCATCGCAATCGAGAATAATTATCATTCGCCGCCCATAGCCAGCCGCCTTTGCGCACGCCAGCCAACTCCTTACTCCAATGAAAGGTTCTGGTATGCGTCCATTCCCCCACTTTGCGCGTTCTCTGTTAGTCATCAGCATTGCCGGTGCGTCGATGGCATTCGCCGAAGAACCCGTCGATCCCAATAAGGAAGCCGTGCTGAAAGCGGTGACGGTCAAAGATAAGGTCGACGCGGAAACCGCGACCGGTCCAGTCACCGGGTATATCGCCAAGCGCAGCGCGACAGCGACGAAAACCGATACCTCGCTGCTCGAAACGCCGCAGTCGGTGACGGTGGTCACCGCGGATCAGATCGTCGACCTCGGCGCGATGAATGTGCAGGACGCGCTCAATTACGCGGCCGGTGTGCGCTCGGATGCGTATGGACTCGATTCGCGCGCCGACGCCGCCCGTGTGCGCGGTTCCGAGCCGGTTGAGTATCTCGATGGTCTGCGTCAATCGTTCAACTATTACACCAGCACGATTCGCAACGAACCTTATATGCTTGAGCGCATCGAGGTGCTGCGTGGCCCGGCGGCAATGCTGTACGGGCAGGGCAGTACCGCCGGCGTCGTCAATCTCGTCAGCAAGCGACCGCAGGCGGAAGCGCGGGGCGAGGTCGGGGTGAAGCTCGGCAGCCACGATCTGAAGCAGATTCAAACCGATGTGACTGGCCCACTCACCGAGGACGGCACCTGGTTATATCGGGTGATCGCGCTGGTACGCGATGCCGACACGCAGGTCGATCACGTACGGGACGATCGCCGCCTGCTCGCACCATCGCTGACTTGGCAACCGAGCGATGCAACTTCGCTGACGCTGCAATTGCGCTGGCAGGAAGACAAGTCGGGCTCGACCGCACAGTTCCTGCCATGGGAGGGCTATCTGGTCCGCAATCCTAACGGACGCATTCCGACCAGCCGCTTCATTGGCGAACCGGATTTCGATCGCTACGATACCGAGCGACTCAGCATGGGCTGGGTCTTCGAACATCATTTCAACGATCAGTGGGCGCTCCATCACACGGCACGTTACATCCATAACAACGTCGATTACCGATCGCTTTATGCAGACTCGTTCGCCAATGCCGGCGATTCGTATCTCGATCCGCAGCGGCGAATGATCGGTCGCATCGCGTGGATTACGCAGCCGACCGTGCGCATGTTCGCGACCGATCAATATGTCGAGGGCCAATTCAAAACGGGGCCGTTGCAGCATCGTCTGATAGCGGGTCTCGATGCGCTGCGTTTTCGGCAGACTTCGAAATCGGCCGAATTTTCAGCGTCGCCAATCGATGTTTACGATCCGGTTTATACCGGCTTCGATATGCCGCCATTGACCGAAAACCCCAAAGAAATTCAGCAACAGCTGGGGGCATACGTGCAGGATCAAATCGAGTTTGGCGATCGCTGGATTGCAGTGCTGGGTCTGCGCGAGGATCGCGTGACGAGCGATCTTGAAGGCAGCAAGGAGGTGGTCAAAAGCGCGACATCTGCGCGTGCCGGACTCCTTTATAAAGCGGCTTTTGGAGTGGCGCCTTACGTCAGCTACAGCGAATCGTTCACTCCACAAAGCGGTTTCAACGCCGAAGGTGATCCTTATAAACCGCTGCGAGGCGAACAATGGGAAGTGGGGGTTAAATATCAGCCCGAGACAATGCCGTTGAGCGTCACGCTTTCTGTGTACGACTTGCGCGAAACAAATCGCAGGATTTCCGAACCCGGCCCTCAATTCGATCGCCAGGTCGGCAAAACCCGCACCAAAGGCGCGGAACTCGAAGCGCGTGCACACCTCGGTAAAGCTGTCGATCTGATCGCCAATTACAACTACACGAATATCGACGATGAGCTCGAAGCGCTGCCGGAAAATCAGGCGTCGGTGTGGGCGAAATGGAATTTCGCGATTGCCGGCACGCCAGGTTTTTCGGTAGGCACGGGCGTGCGCTGGTTCGATGCGTTCAAGGACGGCGGCGCGCCGACAACTCCATCGGTAACGCTGGTTGATGGGCTGCTGGCGTGGGATCTCGCGCGATGGCGCTTTGCCGTCAACGCGAACAATCTCACCGATAAACGCTATGTCAGCACCTGCCTGTCGCGCGGCGATTGCTTCGTCGGCAATCGCCGCAATGTGGTCGCCAGCGCGACCTATCGCTGGTAAGAGGAATCGATAATGCGTCAGCCGCTGGTATTGCTGCACCGTTGGGCTGGTTTGTTCATGGCGGTGTTCCTGTTTATCTCGGGTCTTACCGGCGCGGTAATTTCGTGGGATCACGAGCTCGACGAATGGCTGAATCCGCAGTTGTTCAAGTTGCGGCCCGAGGCCGATGCGAATGCCCCGCCGTTATCGCCGCTCGATCTGGCGAACCGGATCGAAGCGGCAGATACGCGCGTGCTGGTTACGTTCGTACCGTTACACGTCGAGGCCGGCCATACGCTCGGTGTGAGCGTGATGCCGCGTATCGACTCTGTCACCGGTGAAGCGTATCCGCTCGACTTCAATCAACTCGCGATCGATCCCACTAACGGCGATATTCAGGGGCGGCGGTTTTGGGGCGCGATTTCGCTCGCGCGCGAAAACCTGCTGCCGTTTTTATACAAGCTGCATTACAGCATGCACATTCCCGATGGCTTCGGCGTCGAGCTCGGCATGCTGTTCATGGGTATCGTCGGCATCGTCTGGGTGCTCGATTGTTTCATCGCCTTGTGGATTTCATTTCCGAACTGGCGCAGCTGGCGCAAATCGTTTGCATTTCGCTGGCGGCAGGGAAGTTACAAACGCAATTTCGATCTGCACCGGTCGGGCGGCGTATGGGTTTGGATACTGCTGCTGGTGCTCGCGGTGACATCGGTATCGATGAATCTCGGCGCGCAAGTCGTGCGGCCGATCGTTGCGCAGTTTTCCGCGTTGACGCCGATGCCGTGGGATACGCGCGTCCCGAATCCGCCCGAGCGGCCGATCATGCCGCTGGTAAGTCGCGAACACATCATCGAACGCGCTCAAACCGAAGCACAGCAGCGCGGCTGGCGGACGCCGCTCGGCAGCGTGTTTTACTCGGTGGAGTTCGGCTTTTACGGCGCGAGTTTTCACGAGCCGGATGCCAGCCATGGCGATGGGGGATTGGGCAATAACATCTTGTATTTCGATGGAGCGGATGGCCGCGCGCTCGGGGCGCTCGAACCCGGCACTGGCAGCGCGGGCGATATTTTCATGCAGGCGCAATTTCCGCTGCATTCGGGACGCATTATCGGCATACCGGGCCGCGTGATCGTCTCGATATCGGGTTTGCTGGTGGCGATGCTGAGTGCGACCGGCGTCGTGATCTGGATGAACAAACGCCGCGCGCGCGTTAAATCCGAGTTGCGCAGCGCGGCTTATCTGGCGAACTCCTGATGCGCTGCGTGGAGCTGAAAATAGCCGGCGTCTTTTGCGTCGGTTACTATGGCGCCTCATCGCC
>CBFHCK010000027.1:0-13899 GCA_965653955.1 uncultured Spongiibacteraceae bacterium | reverse complement strand
CGGTCTTCGGCGTCTTTTTTTAATTCGTCGATCACGTGAACTCTCCGATAAATTAATGTGCGAACTACAGCAATGGCTTAGCCCTGCCTTAGGTTAGCCCTGTACGAGGGTACCTTCTTTGCCGCCGACCACGATGTTCAACAACGCACCCACCTTCTCCATCGCGAATACGCGGATCGGCATATTGTGGTCGCGGCATAAACAGATCGCCGTCAAATCCATCACGCCCAGCTTTTGATCGAGCACTTCGTCGTAGGTGAGGTGTTCGTATTTTACGGCATCGGGATTGCGCATTGGATCGTCATTGTAAATGCCGTCCACTTTCGTCGCTTTCAGCACCAGCTCGGCATTGATTTCGATCCCGCGCAGACACGCCGCAGAATCGGTGGTGAAAAATGGATTGCCGGTACCCGCTGCAAAAATCACGACTTCGCCGCGCTCGAGCGCGCGCACCGCTTTGCGTCGATCGTAGTAATCGACAACACCACTCATCGGAATTGCCGACATCACACGCGATGCGATATTGCTGCGTTCGAGCGCATCGCGCATCGCCAAGCCGTTCATCACGGTTGCCAGCATGCCCATGTGATCGCCGGTCACGCGGTCGAGGCCTGCCGCCTGTAGCGCCGCGCCGCGGAATAGATTGCCGCCGCCGACGACCAGCCCAACCTGCACGCCGATCCCGATCAGCTGACCGATTTCGAGCGCCATGCGGTCGAGGATTCTTGGATCGATGCCGACGCCGTCCTTGCCGAGCGCCTCGCCACTGAGCTTCAGCAAAATACGTTTGAATTTACGGTCGCGCGACTGATTCGACATGCCCTTCTCCACCATTCGCCATGACTTTTGGAGCGCGCAGGGATTGCGTCTCCGGAATACGAAAACGGGGCCGATTGGCCCCGTGCACGCTTGGCCTGTTTCAGCCTTTAACTTGCGCCGCTGCGGCAACTTCCGCAGCGAAATCCACTTCCTGCTTCTCGATGCCTTCACCGACTTCGAAGCGAACAAACTCGATCACTTCCGCGCCGGCCTTTTTGACCAGAGCGCCAACGGTAGTTTCGGGATCCTTCACGAACGGTTGATCGAGCAACGCGCTTTCCGCGAGGAATTTCTTCACGCGGCCCATCACCATCTTCTCGATGATATCGGCCGGCTTGCCGCTTTCTGCCGCTTGCGCGGTGTAGATTTCTTTTTCCTTCGCAATCACGTCGGCCGACATATCTTCCTGACGGACCACCTGCGGGTTAACCGCCGCTACGTGCATCGCGACATCCTTCGCAAGTTCCGCATCGCCGCCTTTCAGCGCAACGAGCACGCCGATGCGGTTGGTCGAGTGCACATAGGTGCCGACCACGCCATTCGCGGCGCTCACGACACGCACACGGCGCGCACTGATGTTTTCGCCGATTTTTTGCACGAGCGCCTGACGCGCAGATTCGAGTTCGCCGTCCATCAACGCTGCGACATCGCTTTGCTTGCTCGCAAACGCTTTGTCGACGACCTGCGCCACGAACGCAAGGAAATTGCCATCGCGCGCGACGAAGTCGGTTTCGCTATTGACTTCAACCAGCACGCCGTAGCTGCCGTCGGCGGCGAGTTTGGTCGCGACAACGCCGTCAGCTGCGGTGCGGCCAGCTTTTTTCGCCGCCTTCATGCCGCTCGATTTACGCAGTTCTTCGATGGCCTTTTCGATATCGCCTTCGGATTCGACCAGCGCCTTTTTACATTCCATCATGCCGAGGCCAGTGCGCTCGCGCAGTTCTTTTACCAGGGATGCCGTTACTTCTGCCATTGCAGATTCCTCCACGTCGAATGGACTGCCACGCGATCCATTCTATTAATTACGACTTGGCCAGTTAATTACCGGCCCAGCCATTCGATAAACGACCGTCCGAAAAAAGGGGGCCTAGCCCCCTTTGATCAGCTGGCGGCGCGACGATTACTCGGCAGCGCTCGCCTCGTCTGCTTTGACTTCGACGAATTCGTCAGGAGTCATCGCGGCGCCATTGTCGCCACGACCAGCCAGTACGGCTTCCGCGATAGCAGTCGCGTACAGCTTGACTGCGCGAATCGCGTCGTCGTTGCCGGGGATGACGTAATCAACGCCATCCGGATTGCTGTTGGTATCGACCACACCGATCACCGGAATGCCGAGCTTGTTGGCTTCCTGGATCGCAATGCGCTCGTGATCGACGTCGATGATGAACAGCGCATCGGGCAGACCCGCCATTTCCTTGATACCGCCGATCGAGCGTTCGAGTTTTTCCATTTCACGGGTACGCATCAGCGCTTCTTTCTTGGTCAGTTTGGCGAATGTGCCGTCCTGACTTTGCGCTTCGAGCTCACGCAGACGCTTGATCGACTGGCGAATGGTTTTGTAGTTGGTCAACATGCCGCCGAGCCAGCGGTGGCTGACGAATGGCATGCCGCAACGAGCTGCTTGCTCTTTGATGATTTTGCTGGCCGAGCGCTTGGTGCCGACCATCAGAATCTTATTCTTGTTACCTGCCAGCTTGCGTACGAAAGTCAGGGCATCGTTGAATGCCGGTACGGTGTGCTCGAGGTTGATGATATGAATCTTGTTGCGGGCGCCGAAAATGTACTGTGCCATTTTCGGGTTCCAGAAACGGGTTTGGTGGCCGAAGTGGACACCGGCTTGCAGCATTTCGCGCATGCTTACTTGAGACATGATGATTCCTTGATTGGGTTAGTCCTCCACGCATCCCAGCAATCCACCCGCCCTCTCAACTAAAAGAGGGGAGCACCCAGACCACTGTGACGATACGTGTGCGGCGTTAAATAAATAGAACAATTAAGCCCGCCCAACGGCGGACGCGCTTTATACCACAACAGGACTTGTGCCGAAAGCCGAAAATGCTCCGTAGCGGTTGATTGCGCGAGGGTGCCCTGGTTTACAATGCCCGAGCAATTTTCTCGGGCAAACGCCCCTATCGAAACATTTCAATGGACTCCTCCCGATCGTGACTGCCGACTCGCCGGAACAGATTGAAAAAATGCGTATCGCCGGTCGCCTGGCCGCCGAAGTGCTCGAAATGATCGCGCCCTATGTGAAGCCCGGCATCAGCACCGGCGAGCTCGATCGCATCTGCCATGAGTACATCGTCAACGTGCAGCAGGCGATTCCCGCGCCGTTGAATTATCACGGCTTTCCGAAATCGATCTGCACGTCGGTCAACGAAGTGGTTTGCCACGGCATTCCATCCGAGAAAAAGATCCTCAAGGAAGGCGACATCATCAATGTCGATATCACCGTCATAAAAGATGGATACCACGGCGATACCAGCGCGATGTTTCATGTCGGCGCGCCGCAACCGCATGCCGATCGGCTGATTCGCATCACGAAGGAATGCCTGTATCGCGGCATTGCCGAGGTCAAACCCGGCGCGCGACTCGGCGATATCGGCCATGCCATTCAGCATCATGCCGAAGCCCACTACTATTCGGTGGTTCGCGAATACTGCGGCCACGGCATTGGCACGACGTTCCACGAAGATCCGCAGGTACTCCATTACGGCCAGCGCGGCACCGGCATGGAATTAAAGGAAGGCATGATCTTCACGATCGAGCCGATGATCAACGCCGGCAAACGACACGTGAAACTGAACCAGAAAGACGGCTGGACCGTCTCCACCAAGGACGGCCGCTTGTCGGCGCAATGGGAGCACATGGTGCTGGTCACCCATGACGGCGTCGAAGTGCTGACCGCGCGCTCGGACGAACCCTTCGCGCGCACAACGGCCTGACCCATGTCGTCATCGACTGCCGGCGATAACTTTGATCCAGCGACCTTCGCCATCGATTTAGATGCGCGCAGCGCCCTGCCCGAATGCAAGGCCGCGATCGAGCGCGCCAATCGTTATTTCGATGATGCATTTCAACGTGGCGACAGCATTCGCGACATCGTTCACCAGCGCGCGTGCTTTATCGACAATCTGCTGCGTGCCATCTGGCAACAACAATCGTGGCCGACAACGCCACCCACGCTGATTGCAGTCGGCGGCTACGGGCGCGGCGAATTGCATCCGCACTCCGATATCGATCTGCTGGTTCTGCTACCCGACGACAACGAAAATTATTTCGCCAGCGCTGAGGGCGTTGTCACTTTTTTCTGGGATATCGGCCTGCAGATCGGCCACAGCGTGCGCACCATCGCCGAATGCCGCCAGGCTGCAGCAGCCGATATCACGGTTGCGACCAATCTGATGGAGTCGCGAGTCATCGCCGGCTCGCAGGAATTATTCGAGGCAATGCTCGCTGCGACCGGTCCGGATCAAATATGGCCGAGCCGCGAATTTTTCCGCGCGAAATGGACCGAACAGATCGAGCGACACCGCAAATACGGCAACACCGAATACAACCTTGAGCCGAATGTAAAAAGCTCGCCAGGCGGTCTGCGCGATATTCAAATGATCAGCTGGGTTACCAAGCGCCATTACGGGACGCAGCAGCTCGAAGAACTGATCGAGCGCGGTTTTTTATCGCGTGACGAATTAAATATCCTGCTCGAAGGTCGCGATTTTCTCTGGCGCGTGCGTTACGCACTGCACATGGTGGCGGGGCGCGAAGAAGATCGGCTGCTGTTCGATCACCAGCGCACGCTCGCAAAAATTTTCGGTTACGAAGATACCAATACGCGGCTCGGCGTCGAACGCTTCATGCAGGTCTACTATCGCTGGGCGCTTGCCCTCGGCGAACTGAACGAAGTGTTGATGCAACATTTCGACGAAGCGATCTTGCAAGCCTGCGAGCCGGAAAACATTCTCGAAATCAATCAACGTTTTCGCGTTCGCAACGGCTATCTCGAAGTGAACAACGAGATGGTATTCGAACGCACACCATCGGCGTTGCTCGAAATTTTCGTATTGATGGCGCAGAACGTACGCATCGATGGCATTCGCGCCGCGACGATTCGTTTGATTCGCGACAGCGTGCATTTGATCGACGACAACTTTCGCAATGACCGCCGCAACACGCGCCTATTCATGGAACTGTTGCGCTCACCGCACAAAGTCGCGCAAATGCTGCGTCGAATGAATCGATATGGTGTACTCGGCAAATACCTGCCCGAATTCGGCCGCATCGTCGGCCGCATGCAGCACGATCTGTTTCATATTTATACCGTCGATGCGCACACGCTCGAAGTCGTCAAAAACATGCGGCGATTTCAATACGACAACGCGATGCAAAAATATCCGGTGGTCGCACGCATCGTGGCGCGGCTGCCGAAAATTGAACTGTTATATATCGCTGGCCTGTATCACGACATAGCCAAAGGACGAGGCGGCGATCATTCGACGCTCGGCGCTGCCGATGCACAAGCGTTTTGCGAACGCCACGAACTGAATAAGCGTGATACCAACCTCATCATGTGGCTGGTTGAAAAACATTTATTAATGTCTTCGGTTGCGCAGCGTCAGGACATTTCCGACCCCGAAATCGTGCGCAATTTCGCGCTCGAAGTCGGCGATCAGCTGCACCTCGATTATTTATTCTCGCTGACCGTCGCCGACATCAGCGCGACGAACCCAACGCTGTGGAATGCTTGGCGGGCATCGCTTCTGCGCCAGCTATACGCCGAAACGAAACGCGCATTGCGACGCGGCCTCGAAAATCCCATCGATAAACAGGAGTGGATCGAAGAAGCGCAGCAAACCGCCATCGACCAGCTCGAATATCTCGGCTTTAGCGAAGACGAATTACGCGCGCTATGGGCGAATGTCGGGGAAGATTATTTCCTGCGCGAGAAAGTCGAAGATATCGTCTGGCATACGCAGGCCATCGCACAGCATCGCAACCGCGAAGAACCGGTGGTTTTGATCAAGGACAGCAGCGAAATTCTGTTCGAATCGGCGACGCAGATTTTCGTGCATTCGCGCAATCGCCCACACTTGTTTGCAATGCTCGCAGCGGCGATGGAACAGCTCGATCTGAGCATTCAGGACGCGCGACTGTACAACTCCGACACCGGTTTCGTATTCGATACATTCTTTGTGCTCGACGCCAGCGGAAAACCGATTAACGACGACGCGCAGCGGCTCGAACACATCAAACTGTTTTTGCGCGAGCAATTGAAAAAAGCCGATTTGTCGCCGGAGATTATGCGCAAACGCACGCCGCGACAATTGCGTTTATTTTCGATGCCGACGACGACGACGATGTTCACCGATACGAAAAAAAATCAGACGGTGCTCGAAGTCATCACGCCCGATCGCCCTGGTTTGCTCGCGCGGATCGGCCGCATTTTCTATAGCTTCGGCATTCAATTACAGAACGCGAAAATCACCACGCTCGGCGAGCGCGTCGAGGACGTGTTCTTTGTAACCGATGCGAACCAGCAGCCGATTGTCGATCCCGAATTGTGCGATGCAATTCAGACCACGATCAAAAAAGAATTGGACGAACGCGCCGCAGCATGAGCGGCCTTTGATATGACGCGATGAATCCCGATCTCGATAAACTTCAGCCCTACCCGTTCGAAAAACTTACCGCACTGAAAGCCGGCATCACTCCGCCCGCGCTGTCGCATATCGCGTTATCGATCGGCGAACCAAAGCATGCGGCACCGGCATTCGTCCGCGACGCGGTGATCAACAATCTAGCGCAGCTATCGACGTATCCGAACACGAAGGGTATCGCCGAATTGCGCGAAGCAATTTCGGCATGGGCCACACGTCGCTTTCAATTGCAGACGCTCGATCCCGAAACCCAGATTCTGCCAGTCAACGGAACGCGTGAAGCGTTGTTCGCATTCGCGCAAGCGATAATCGATCGCAGCGATAATCCGCTGATCATTTCGCCGAATCCGTTTTATCAGATTTATGAGGGCGCTGCCTATCTCGCAGGTGCCGAACCGTATTTCGTTAATTGCATCGCGGACAACGATTTCGTTCCCGATTTCGATGCAATTCCGGAAGCAATATGGCAACGCTGCCAATTACTGTTTTTGTGTAGCCCCGGCAACCCCACCGGCGCGGTGCTCGATGCCCCCACGCTGGAAAAATTGATTGCGCTCGCCGATCGTCATGACTTCGTCATCGCCAGCGACGAATGCTATTCGGAAATTTATTTCGACGAAGCAACGCCGCCGCTCGGCTTGCTGCAAGTCTGTCGCAATATCGGGCGGGATGATTATCGTCGCTGCGTCGTTTTTCACAGTTTGTCGAAACGGTCGAACGTGCCGGGATTACGCTCCGGTTTCGTCGCTGGCGATGCCGACGTACTGAAAAAATTTCTGCTGTATCGCACTTATCACGGCTGTGCGATGCCCGTACAAAATCAACGCGCAAGCATTTCCGCCTGGAACGACGAACAACACGTGCGCGACAATCGCGAATTATATCGACGCAAATTCGACGCAGTGTTGAATATTCTCGGCGGTGCCCTCAATGTCGCGCGCCCCGATGCAGGCTTTTATTTATGGGCAAAAACCCCCGTCGACGACTGCGTATTCGCGCGTGATTTATTCGCGCAACAACACGTCACCGTATTGCCGGGACAATATCTCGCGCGCGAGACCGCTGCCGGCAATCCAGGCCGTGAGCGGATACGGATGGCGCTGGTTGCGGGACTCGATGAATGCATCGAAGCGGCGGAGCGTATTCGCCGCTTCACCACTTCACTTTAATCGACGCCGAAATGCTAAAAAAAGATCGCGCCGAGTTCGTATTTAATCGTTTGCAGCAGCTATATCCGCAACCGCCGATACCATTGCAGCATAGCGATGCATTCACACTGTTGATTGCCGTTTTGTTATCGGCGCAATGCACCGATGCGCGCGTCAATCTGATCACGCCGGCATTATTTGCGCGTGCCAACAACGCATTCAAAATGGCGCAGGTGCCGGTCGAGGAAATTCAGCAACTGATTCGCAGTTGCGGACTTGCGCCGCAGAAGGCGCGCGCGATCAGTGAATTGTCGAAAATTCTGGTCGAGCGCTATCACGGTGAAGTACCGGCGGATTGGACCGCGCTCGAAGAGTTGCCCGGTGTCGGCCACAAGACCGCCAGCGTGGTGATGTCGCAGGCATTCGGCGAACCGGCATTTCCTGTCGACACACATATCCACCGTCTCGCGCAACGCTGGGGCCTGAGCAATGGCAAGAGCGTCGTGCAAACCGAGCGCGACTTAAAGAAGCTGTTTCCCCGCGAAAAATGGAACGATCTGCATCTACAGATTATTTATTACGGTCGCGAATATTGCTCCGCCCGCGGCTGCGATGGACGGTCATGCGATATTTGCCGCGCTCTCTACCCCGATCGAAAGCATGCAAAAGTCCACAAAAAAGCCTGAGGCGCGTACTCAATTTGTTATTCTATTAACCGGCATCTAACAACATCTCCTGATGCAGTTAGATTTCGCGGCTGACGCCGCAAGAAACGCATCCTGCGTTTACTCGCCCGCTTGCGTAAGAGCTGACTTATATTCATGACTGCAACGCTATACGGCATCAAGAACTGCGACACCGTGAAAAAGGCTCGTCAGTGGCTTGATCAGCATCGTGTCGAATATCGATTCCACGATTTTCGTGTCGACGGTATCGACGCATCACAGGTAGAGCAGTGGGTTCAGGAAATCGGCCTCGATGAATTAATCAATCGACGCGGCACGACCTGGAAGCAACTCGACGAAACGACGCGCACGAATTTGCACATCGAAAACGCAGCCGCGTTAATTTTGGCGCAGCCGGCCTTAATTAAACGACCGCTACTCGATATCGGCCATCAACGCTTTGTCGGTTTCAGCGCCGATCGTTACGCGACGATTTTCAAACAACACACTTTATAACGCAGGTAATTGTAATGACACATTTCGCGCTCGGCCTCGGCGTCGGCACCCGCAATCAAAAAGGCGATTGGCTCGAAGTTTTTTATGCAGCTCCGTTGATAAAGCCATCGTCGGCAGTACTCGAAGCAGTTAAGCAAACATTGCAGTACGCAGGCGGCAATGTCGCTCTCGATCTCGATAACAATGGATTGAAAGCGCTCGAAAAAGCATTGCGTGCCGCCGGTGAGATTAATCAAGCCGACATCGCGCTATCGTTACTCGACAGTTCACAGCCACGCGTTGCCACGTTGATCGAGACCGATACTAACCCGCAGTCCGTGCCCGAAGCGTATTTGAAGTTGCATTTGCTGTCGCATCGTCTGGTCAAACCGCATCAAATCGCGCTTACCGGAATTTTCGGCGTATTGCCGAATGTGGCCTGGACATCGCAAGGCGCTGTCGATTTAAACGAATTATCGAATCGCCAATTGCAGGCACGCCTGCGCGGTGAATTACTCGAAGTCATGTCGGTCGATAAATTCCCGAAAATGAGTAATTACGTGGTGCCGAGCGGCGTTCGCATTGCACATACGGCGCGCGTACGGCTCGGTGCCTACCTCGGCGAAGGCACCACGATCATGCACGAAGGTTTCGTCAACTTTAACGCGGGCACCGAAGGCCCCGGCATGGTTGAGGGCCGTATTTCCGCAGGCGTATTTGTCGGTGCCGGCTCGGATCTCGGTGGCGGTTGTTCGACGATGGGCACACTGTCGGGCGGCAACAACGTTATTATTTCGCTCGGCAAAGGCTGTCTGATTGGCGCGAACGCCGGCGTCGGCATTCCACTCGGCGATCGCTGCACCATTGAAGCTGGCCTGTATATTACGGCCGGCGCGGTGGTAGCGCTGCTCGATGGTGAGGGTAAGCTGGTGCAGAAAGTCAAAGCGCGCGATTTAGCCGGTAAGAACGATCTGCTATTCCGTCGCAATTCCGTCAACGGCGCCATCGAAGTATTGACGAACAAATCTGCGATCGAATTGAACGCCGAACTGCATGCGCATAATTAACTCGAAAATTATTGCGCTAACATCGAACCACGCGCGTCCCACCAGATAGTGCCAACGGGGCGCGCGTTGTTGGCGGCAGGACCTGGAACCGTTTCTATACTGCCGCCGCGACGCAGAAACTGTTCGACTTCGTGCGCAATTTCGTTGCGCAGACGTTCGCGGGAATTCACCGTTGCAACAGCGCGGTCGTTCATGGCATGACTCCGACGTTATATCGAATCCAGAATTTAACGTTGCTGCGTGACAAACACGCGAAATTTTAATGACAGCTTTATAACGCTGTTTTTTCAATCCCGATTATTTCGAATGAAGCGATGACGACACTTAGCCCAGCTCTTAGCCCGACTCTGCAATTGACGCTCGATTTGATGCAGCGCCGCTCGGTGACACCGCGCGACGACGGTTGTCAGCAATTGATGATGCAACGTCTCGCCGCCATCGGTTTCGATACGGTGCCGCTACGCTTCGGCGACGTCGATAATTTCTGGGCCGTTCGCGGTAGCGAAGGACCGATTGTTTGTTTTGCAGGCCATACCGATGTCGTTCCGAGCGGTCCCGAGCAGCAATGGCAAAATCCGCCGTTCGAGCCGGCAGTGATCGACGGCAAGTTATTCGGTCGCGGCGCCGCCGATATGAAAGGCAGCCTCGCCGCGATGGTGACGGCGTGCGAGCGCTTCGTTGGTTCACATCCTGCGCATCGCGGACGCATTGCATTTCTGATCACTAGCGACGAGGAAGGGATTGCTGTCGATGGCACGATCAAGGTTGTCGAGTGGCTCGAACAGCGCAACGAAAAAATTCAGTGGTGTGTCGTCGGCGAACCATCGTCGTCGAACACCGTCGGCGATACGATCAAAAACGGTCGACGTGGATCGCTTGGCGCAAAATTAATTGTCAAAGGTGTGCAGGGACACGTGGCCTATCCGGAAAAAGCGCGCAATCCGATTCATCTGGCAATGGCTGCACTGGCTGAATTAAGTGCGCAGCAGTGGGATAACGGCAATGCGTTTTTTCCGGCGACGTCGTTTCAAATTTCGAACATCAATAGCGGCACCGGCGCAACTAACGTTATTCCGGGCGAGCTTGAAGCGTTATTTAATTTTCGTTTTTCGACCGAACTCACCGAAGTGCAACTGCGTGAGCGCACCGAAGCCATTCTGCAAAAACACGGCCTCGACTATACGATCGAATGGTCGCTCAGCGGCGCTCCGTTTTTAACACCGGAAGGCGATCTGGTGCGCGCAACGCAAACAGCGATTCGCGAAGTCGCCGGCATCGCCACCGAATTATCGACCGCGGGCGGCACTTCGGATGGGCGCTTCATCGCACCGACCGGCGCCCAAGTCGTCGAACTTGGGCCAGTGAACGCGACGATTCATAAAGTCGACGAGCATGTCGTTGCGGCCGACCTCGACAAGCTGTCGCAAATGTACGAAGTTATTTTGCGAGAACTGTTGGTGCGTTAATTCCCGTAAATAAAAATTCGCTAATTATTTTTTGCGAATAAACCAGCACTGATGAATATCCGGTGAGCGCTCGAAATCGGGATCGAGCGACCACCGCGACACATTTTCAACGGCAAAAATTTCACTGACCACCGGATCGAGTTCGAAGCGTTTACGGTTGTTTGAAAAAATCAACAAGCCATCCTGTGTCAGCACGCGCATCGCCTGATGAATTAAGTCGACCTGATCGCGCTGAATATCGAGCGTATCGTCCATCCGTTTCGAATTCGAAAAGGTGGGCGGGTCGAGCAAAATCAAATCGAATTGCTGCGGACAATCTGCGAGCCAGGTACGGCAGTCGGCGTGTACGCAATGATTGCGCGCCTCGCTCAAACCATTCAACGCAAAATTACGTCGCGCCCAGTCCAGATACGTTTGCGAAAGATCAACGCTGGTCGTGCTCAATGCACCGCCAATCGCCGCCTGCACACTCGCCGTCGCGGTGTAACAGAATAAATTCAGGAAACGTTTACCCTTCGCCAGCTCGGCAATTTTCAATCGCACCGGTCGATGATCGAGAAACAAGCCGGTATCGAGATAATCAGTGAGATTAACCAGCAATCGTGCATTCCCTTCACGCACTTCGATGAATTGAGCGCGTTGATCGACTTTTTGATACTGCGTTTTCCCGCGCTGGCGCGCGCGCTGCTTTAGCGCAATTTTTTGCGGCGACACACCGAGCGCGACCGGAATTGCGCTGAGCACTTCGCGCAAACGCTGCTCAGCTGCTTCGGGATTTACCGACGACGGCGGTGCGTATTCGGCGACATGCACCCAATCGCCATACACATCGATAGCGACCGAATATTCGGGCATATCGGCGTCGTACACTCGATAGCAACCGGTCTGGGTTTGCTTGAGCCATTTCTGCAAGCGCTTATGATTTTTCTGCACACGGTTCGCAAACATTTGCGCGCCGGACGTCAGTTCTATCGATGGAGCCGATGGAGTATTTTCATTGGTATTTTGGGCTACGGTTTTTTCGCGATTGACGAAATATTCCGGCTCGACTTGAAACAGCAGCAATTGGGCGGGAATTGCACCATTGAACAAGCGATATTGTTTATTGCTGCGCAATCCCATCGTTTTGCCGAGGTCGGGATTGCCGGTGAAAATCGCTGCGCGCCAGCCGACAAATTCTTCGCGCAGACGCTCGCCGATGTGCGCATATAGATGACGCAGGCTTTCCTGCTCGCCCAAGCGCTCGCCGTACGGTGGGTTGGTGATGATCAAGCCCGTCTCAATCGTTTGATGTGTCGGTTTCACAAATTGAGCGAGCTCTTTGCGCAAGACACGTACTTTGCCGGTGAGTCCGGCGTTTTCGATATTTTCCTCGGCCGCTTGAATGGCCATTGAGCTGGCGTCATAGCCGCGAATTTCCGGCCATTGCCGTTGCATCGCATTGGCTTTGCGCTGCTGGGCTTCGTCGAGTAAAGCCGACCAGATTTTTTTATCGTGCTGTCGCCAAAATTCGAACGACCACTGCTCGCGCAACAGACCAGGCGCAATATCCATCGCCATCAGCGCACCCTCGATCAGCAAGGTACCGGAACCGCACAGGGGATCGAGCAACGCCCCGCCGCGCGCGGCAATACCCGGCCAATCGGCGCGCAGCAATAACGCAGCCGCGAGATTCTCCTTGAGCGGCGCGATACCACCCTGAAAGCGATAGCCGCGCCGATGCAGGCTATCGCCGGCGAGATCGATACTGACCGTCGCACGGTCGCGATGAAGATAGACGTTCAGTCGCCATTCGGGATTTTTCAGATCGATCGACGGCCGCTTGCCGCAGCGCGCGACGAAATGATCGACGATTGCATCCTTCGTCTTTTGTGCGCCGAATTGGGTATTGCTAATCGCTCGATTGGTGCCGGTGAAATCGACAACGAACGTCGCCTCCGGCGAAAAATGATCGCACCACTCGATTGACCCTACGCCGTCATACAACGATTGCGCACTATCGAGTTCGAATTGCGCCAGTGGCAGCAGAATACGATTCGCCAGCCGCGACCACAGGCAGGCACGGTAAGCGACAGCAAGCGGTGCCGAGAACGAAACGCCAGCCAAATGCGATTTCGTTGACTGCGCGCCGAAGCTGCGTAATTCATCGGCCAGCAGTTCTTCCAAACCCTTCGGACAGGTTGCGGTGAGATTCACAATTGGGGTCATAAAGCGCTGCTCTAATTGGGCTAGATGAAGATGCTATAAGAGGAAAAAAGTTTTAACGATTTACCGATGCGAGCTATTTTGAAAATTGATAAGTGCTTGAATTTTAAGTGGTGAAAGCCAGCTATAACAGACACAACTAAAAGCGCGAGGACCTAGAAGATATTGATAGTCGACGGCGCTGCGATAGGTTTGCTTTCATTCGGCACGAGGGCGCAATTCTATCACCTACCTACAACAGCCCTCTAAATCCATTCATAGATCTACCTATCTTCACCACGGAGAGTCAGCTTTATGAAAAGGCAAAATCGCAATTTGCAAGAGCGCGCCTATCAACGCGGATATCTCGCCGGAATTGATGGCCGTCATCAGGATTT
>CBFHCK010000026.1:0-13944 GCA_965653955.1 uncultured Spongiibacteraceae bacterium | reverse complement strand
GCTCAGCCGCGGCGGCGGATGCATATTGCCTAGCCTTAGTCAGCGTGTAATCGAGTGCTCCGCAGCGTTGCACAGCGGAAATAATCTCCGTTATCCCACTCGCATCGCGTTCAGCTATGGCGTTTTGAATCAACTCTTTTTCGCTGGGGCTGCCATTTTGAATGGTGTTAATGAGTGGTAACGTGGGTTTGCCTTCGCTCAGGTCATCGCCAATATTCTTCCCCATTTTCACCGGATCACCGAGATAGTCGAGTACGTCGTCGGCAAGTTGAAAGGCAATGCCGAGATTCAGGCCATAGCGTGATAGGGCGTTCGCCGTATCCAGCGGATGACCGCCGAGCAAAGCGGCTCCATGGGTAGCCGCCGCGACCAGGACGGCCGTTTTGTTTTCGATAACCTGGAAATAAGCCTCTTCTGTCGTGGTGGGGTCACCGGCTTTTGTGAGTTGAAGCACCTCGCCTTCGGCAATCGTATTCGTGGTGTCCGCCAGCAATTGCATTAACGGCATGTTGCCCAGCCCGACTAGTAATTGGAACGCGCGCGAATACAGAAAATCTCCGACTAAAACACTCGGTGCGTTACCCCATTTCGCATTGGCGGTGGCACGACCACGACGCAAGCTGGAAATATCAACGACGTCATCGTGCAGCAGTGTCGCGGTGTGAATGAACTCGATCACCGCAGCGAGCGTAATGTGCTCGCGGTCAATCGGGCCTGTAGCGCCAGCGGCAAGCATTACGAGTAGCGGGCGAAGGCGTTTGCCGCCAGCATCGACAATGTAATGGCCGATGTTTTCGACGAGCGGAACGTTCGAATGCAATTGTTCAATGATGAGTTTATTGACCTGGTCAAACTCGTTGTTTACCAGTGCGCGAATCTGTTGCATCGATGGCGGAGCTACTTGAGAGGGAATGGCCGCATCGTAGGTGGCGGCTCGAATCGCTGTCAAGAAATCTCAGGAAATCGCGGGCTTACATACCTTCGAGCGCACGCAGTTCGATCGAGTAAGAACGGCAGTTCTTCCACAGCCACTCATCGAGATCATTAGCCTGATCCAACTGCCCAGAATTGCGGGATCGAATAGCTCCGAGTTTCGCCGCGCGACACCCTTCCCAGTCATCGCTCAACGAAGAGATATCTACCGGCGGCTCGGTATCGATCTGATTCACGATAACCGGCCGGCGATGGTAGTGGTCCGGATAAGCAGGCGGGCGCGGTCGGCATCGCCAATCGCTAGTCGGATAAACGCATTCGGGAGTTCGAGGATAGACAGGACGTACGGGTGAGGGCGCTGCCGGGGTCGTGGCGCTTTGGCCGTCACGCAGCCGATACTTATCGTCGGCAAGCGCCGAGCTGCCATAAATGCCGATCAGACTACAGGCGAGCAAAACAAATTTTTTCAAATCGAACACCGTTCAAAAAGGCCGCTGCTAAGACAGCGGCTCTGTAGACAATGTTGCACTCGGCATCAACCTCGAGCGTTTAACGCACCCATCAAGCCTTTGACTGCGCCTGGAATATCGCCTGGCAGCACCACCGTTTTGGCATTTGGCGATGTCGCCAGATCGCTGAGGCGGTCGACATATTTTTCGCCAAGTAGAAATACCATCGGTAACGAGTTCTGACCGATCGCCAGCGAAATTTTTTCGATCGCTTTCTGGCTGGCTTCGGCGAGCACGACCTTCGCTTCGGCATCGCGACGCGATGCTTCGAGTCTGCCTTCCGCTTCGAGAATCGCCGCAGCCTTTTCACCTTCTGCGCGCGTCACTGCAGCGCGACGGGCGCGCTCCGCAGCGGCCTGCTCTTCCATGGCCGACTGCATCGTCGGCGATGGTTTGATGTCTTGGACCTCGACTGTTTTCAACGTAATGCCCCATTCCGCGATGTCGTCGGAAATGGAGGCTTTTAATTTGGCTTTAATCATGTCGCGCGAAGAGAGCGCTGCATCGAGCGGCATTTCACCGACGATGGAACGCAGCGACGTCTGCACCAATGTGCGAATCGCAATCTGATAATTTTCGACGCCGTACACGGCTTTTTCAGGGCTGATGATGTTGATGTAAGCGACGGCGTTGGCAATGATTACCGCGTTGTCCTGCGTGATAACTTCCTGGCTTGGTATATCGAGCACGATGTCTTTGCTGGTGATGCGATAAGCGACGTCATCAATGAAGGGAATTACGAAATTCAAACCAGGCTGCAGCGTCTCATGGTATTTCCCAAATCGCTGCACGACGAATTTGAAGCCCTGCGGCACCATGCGAACGCCTTTAGCCAGCGTAATGCCGATGGCGATCAGAATTGCCACTAACACGGCCAGTGAATTCATCAACTCTCTCCTTGGATTAATAAAACATTTCGATTAATAAACGAGCGCGACTGAATTGGCCGCAGCGACGTTGCTTAAAATTTTTCAACGAGCAATGCATTGCCGAGCACGTCGATCACTTTGCAGCGATCGCCGTTCGCCAGTTGCGCTTCGCAGATATACGGCCATTCCTCCTGCCCGAGCAACGGTACCGAAAAACGAACGACGCCGCGCACATGTTCGGAGCTGGCCAGGATGATCGTACCGATTTGCCCCACTGCTGCTTCGCGAGAAATACCGGCTTTCGTTTTATCGCGCATGCGAGGGACAAAAAATTTGAACCATGCCAGAGCGAATACGGAAGTGCTGATGGCCCAGATGACGAGTTCGGCAATCAGCGGAATCGGCAGCAGGGAAGCGATTAGTGCGACCAGCAGCGCGCCGAGGCCGAACCAAAGAAGGGTGAAACTGGGAACAAAAATTTCGATCACGCACAGCGCGATGCCGAGCACAAGCCATTGCCACACTTCGATTTGCATCTCTGAACTCCCTGTGTAGGTGCGTGCAGAGTCTAGCAGTTCAAAGTGGCTGAAGAGTTAGAGCATCAACTTGCCGCCGACAATCATCAGCATCCCGGCTAGGGCAGGACGCAAATAGTGATCTGCAACAGAGCTTGAGAGGTGACTGCCGACATAAATTCCCGGTAGCGAGCCAATCAGCAAATTGCCGAGCAACTGCCAATCGACATTACCGACGCCGGCATGGCCGAGCCCTGCCAGCAAGGTCAGCGGTACAGCATGGGCGATTTCGGTGCCGATCAGCTTGTTGGTCGGCAACATGGGATACAGCAGAAACAGCGCCACGGTGCCAACAGCGCCAGCGCCGATGGATGTGATTGTCACCAATGCGCCGAGCAGAAGACCGATAATTACGGTCGCAATATTTTGTTCGGACAGCGTCATCCGCGTTATCCATACGTCGTTGCGATGACTGTATTCGAGCAGTTTGTTTTTGAAGATGATGGCTAAAGCGGTGAAGATCAGCGCGAAGCCGAGCGCGCTTTTGATGAATGAGTTAACGCCGGAGCTGTTAAAGCCGATGTGATGCATCGCCGCCAGCGTAATGAGGCTCGCAGGTAAGCTGCCGAGTGCGAGCCAGCCAGTGATTTTCCAGTTGATGTTCTTGCGCTTGTTGTGAACGTATACGCCGCCGCCTTTCGTAATGGCGGCATACAGCAAATCGGTTCCTACTGCGCTCGATGGCGGTACGCCGAAATGCAGCAGAATCGGCGTCATCAGCGAGCCGCCGCCGACGCCAGTCAATCCGACGATGAAACCGACCACCAGACCGGAGATGACATAAGTAAGATCGAACTGCATAAATAACCTTTGTTGTTGAAGTGTTGATTTAGCAACAGGCCGCGCAGCGTAGCAGTGCAGCCCGAGTGCGCCAAATGCCTAAAAGTTAGGACGTTATAACTTCGGCGGGCACCATGACCGTTTCTTGCGGTCTTTGCGTTATCGGTGTCGCGTTTGAATCGTCACCATCAACGGATAGACTCCCGCCACATTCGATCAGGAGCTTTGCAATGCCGGAACATTTCCATATGCCCGCCGAATGGGAGCCCCATCAGCGCTGCTGGATGGCATGGCCATGCAACGAAACCATTTGGCCGAACGGTATGGAGAATGCCCGCCGCAATTTCGCCGCGGTCGTTCGCGCCATTCTCGAATTCGAACCCGTAACGCTGCTGGTGCGGCCGCAGGATCGAGCGTTTGCTTATCAACTGTGCGGGGAGCAGGTGACATATTGGGAATATCCCGTCGACGATTCGTGGATGCGCGATTTCGGTCCCACCTTCGTCGTCGATACGCAGAAAAATGTCGCCGGAGTGAATTGGCGTTTTAACGGCTGGGGCAAATATCCGCACGCCAACGATCAACACGTCTCGAAGCATGTGCTTGAGAGATTGGAGTTGCCATGTATCGATGCGCCATTAGTACTCGAGGGTGGCGCGATTCATGTCGATGGCGAGGGTACGGTACTGACCACCGAGCAGTGTCTGCTGCATCCGAATCGCAATCCGGAACTGTCGCAGGCCGATATCGAAGCGCTGGTGCTTGAATATCTAGGCGCAAAAAAAATGATCTGGCTGCGCCAGGGTGTTGCCGATGACGACACGGATGGGCATATCGACGAAATCGCCTGCTTCGTTCAGCCCGGTGTTGTGCTTGCGCTGATCGGCACCGACAAAAACGATATCGATTATCAGCGGCTGCAAACCAATCTCGGCATTTTGCGCGACTCGACCGATGCGCGCGGTCGCAAGCTTGACGTGATAACCATCGAGCAACCCGAGGTGGCTTATAAAGGCGAGCTGCGGCTGTCGCAGTCCTATGTGAATTTTTATCTCGCCAATGGCGGCGTCGTGATGCCGGCATTCGACGATCGCCGTCGCGATGCCCAGGCGTATGGTTTGCTACAGGAGATATTTTCCGGGCGCAAAGTCATACAAGTGCCGGCGCGCGAACTTGCTTACGGCGGCGGCAACATCCATTGCATTACGCAACAGCAACCGCTTACGGAACAACAATCGCTCACGCAACTGCTCACGTAATAACAATCGTTTACGCAGCATCAACCGAGGGAGATATCGACATGAATCGAGTGACCGTTGCCGCGACGCAAATGGCCTGCGATTGGAATCGCGAAGCGAATATTCAGCGCGGCGAAAAACTGGTGCGCCAAGCTGCGCAGCAAGGCGCGCAAATCATCCTGTTGCAGGAATTGTTCGAAACGCCGTATTTCTGCATCGATCAAAATCCCGAGCACTTCGCGTTGGCGACACCGCTCGACGAGAATCCGGCGGTAAAACATTTTCGCGAGGTCGCGCGGGAATTGCAGGTTGTATTGCCGATCAGTTTTTTCGAGCGCGCCAACAATGCTTACTACAATTCGATGGCGATGATCGACGCCGATGGCGAGGTGCTCGGTGTTTATCGCAAAACGCATATTCCCAATGGACCGGGTTATCAGGAAAAACAGTTTTTCAATCCGGGCGATACCGGTTTCAAAGTTTGGCAGACGCGCTACGGCCGCATCGGCGTCGGTATCTGCTGGGATCAGTGGTTCCCCGAAACGGCGCGCGCATTGGCATTACTCGGCGCGGAAATGATTTTTTATCCAACCGCAATTGGTTCCGAGCCTCACGATAAAACGATCGATTCGAAAGACCATTGGCAACGCGTCATGCAGGGTCACGCTGCCGCCAATATGATGCCGGTGATTGCCTCCAATCGTTTTGGCCCCGAAAGCAGTAAAGGCGATGACACATTGAGCATCACCTTTTACGGCTCATCGTTTATCTCCGATCAGACCGGTGCAATGTTGCAGGTCGCCGATCGCACCGGCGAAGCGGTACTAGTCCAAAGTTTCGATCTCGATGCGCTGCGCCGCATGCGTGCGGCATGGGGTTTGTTTCGCGATCGGCGACCGCATTGCTACCACATTCTCGGTACCGTCGACGGCCTTACTCAGCAGTAGCTCCACAGCAAACCCCAGCAGTAGGGCAGGGGTGCCAAATCAATCACATTCTCGACCTGCTTCAGTGCCGGAAGCGTGTCTTTTGAACGATTGCGTCCATAATTATCGCGAAGCTCTAACTGGGCAATGTCGTGCATACAATTCGTAATAAATCGATGAGAACGCCGAAATGATCGGGCGCGAGCAAAACGTCATCCATGAAGCCGTTGTGTTCTTCGACGATTCGGTACTCGTCAAAGAAATGCTTCAGGTCGAGTTTGAAGCGGTTCTTGATCAGGTCGTGGGGATTCCCGAGTTTGCCGGGCGGGAAATCTGTGCGAGCTTTCTGCGTATTAATCAGCGCTTACAGATTCTCGGCGCCGTATTTTTCCTAGTCGATTTCGACGAGCGCGGTTACGTGAACCGCAGCTGGAATATGCCGCTGGCCCACCTGCTGGATAACGCGGGGCGCGGTCCGGATCTCGGCGGCGGGCGCATTCGGCTCGCTTGCCGCAGCCAATGCTCAATACCGTGGCACTCGCGCCAGTTGTGGGACCCGATACTCGACGGCGATAACAATTCGTTGCAGCAAATGACACTCGCGATCCAGCGCAACCGTCTGGGCTTGGCGGCGGAAATCCCCGATGTGACCGATGCGGTGGGCCAACCGCCCCTGCTGCAAGCGATCGAACAAAATGCCGAGAACGAAACAAAAGCCCCCGGTAAAAGCCAGCAGGCGGTCGAGCGTGCAACCCAGAAACTCGAACAGGATTACCGCAATAAACTTGCGGCGCTGAAAGAAGATCAGCAACTGCAAATGGCGACGTTGAAATCGTCGCTGCAGCAGCAAACCGATCAGTTGCATCAGCATTACCAAATTCAGCTAAAGCAAAGCAAAGGCGCGTTTGAAGCCACGCAGAAATTACTGCGCGATGAAAAGAAACGCAGTCAGGCACTAAAGCAGAAGCTGGCTGCGCAAGTCGATGAATTCCAGCAGGCGCGCGAACAATTTCAGCATGAGCTCGACGCGCAGCAGCGCGAAGTCGAGCATGAGCGGGATGCCGTGCATCGCCACGGCGTGGCGCAATTGCAGCAGCAATTTCAGGTTGAGCTGAAGGCCCGAGTCGATCAGGCCTCGGCGGAACTGCGCGAAATGCTCGACATGCGCGAAGTCGAACTGTTTTACCGCGAGGAACAGCTCGGCACATTGCGCGAAGAAATAGCGCGCTTGCGTCAGGAGCGCGAGCGGTTGATTGGGCAGGCGGCCGATAGCTTGCTGCAGGATCTGGTGGAAAGCGGCGTTGCGTTTGTCGCGTATCAGCCGGGCGTCGATGCGATGACGATTCCGGTTCGCGACATTCCCCGTTATCTTGAATCGCCGTTGAGCTATGTCGCCGAAAAATGCGCGGTCGAGCCCGAGTTGTATCAACAATGGCTAAGCCATCATGAGCTGCCGGTCTGCAACGCGCCGCATGCGGACGGCACAATGTGCGGTGACTTACTCGCCAAGGTTGAGCGCCCAAGCGAGTTTTTACCCGGACGCAGCGATCGCTGCGCTGTGCACACCGAGGATAATCCGTTGCCCCGCTCGGCTAAAACGGTGGGCTCGACCTGATGCTGCGTCAGCTGGCGGAGCAGGCGCCGATCGAGCGCATTGCCCTGCCGGAATGGCAGCAGGCGGGTGTGGACGTGCTGTTGTGGCGGCTCGATCGAATAGAACCAGCCGGCTGCGGCAATAAGTTGTTCAAACTCGCTGAAAATCTGCAGCGCGCGAAAGCTGAGGGCTATACGCGCATCCTGAGTTTCGGCGGCGTCTTTTCGAATCATATTCATGCGTTGGCGCTGCATGGCGCAACGCAGGGGTTCGAAACAATCGGCGTTATTCGCGGGGAGCCCGAGGCTGCAGACAATCCCACCTTGAGCGATGCGCGGCGCGCGGGTATGCATTTGCATTTCGTCGATCGCACTACGTATCGTCAGGCACATCAGGCTTCCCTAAGCGAGCGCTGGTTCGCGCAATTGCAGCGACAATTCGGACCTTGCTACATCATCCCTGAAGGGGGTGCCAATGTGACTGGCGTCCTCGGCTGCCGCGTGTTGGGGGAGGTGATCGCGGCTCAATGCGTCAAACCGGACGTCGTGGTTGTGGCCTGCGGTACCGGCTCAACGCTTGCGGGGGTTGTCGCCGGAACGGACGGTTGCGCTTCGGTGCTCGGCGTAGCGGTATTAAAAGGAGGCGACTTCCTGGGCGAGAATGTGCGCGGCTTTTTGCGCGAGGTCGGCGCTGGTAATAGCACGCGTTGGGCCATCGATACCGAGCACCATTGCGGCGGCTATGCGCGTGTGACGCCAGCGCTGCAATGTTTCATCGACCGCTTTACGGGGTTGACCGATATTCCGGTCGAACCGATCTACACGGGGAAAATGTTGTACGCTATCGACCGTCGAATAGAGCGTGGGGATTTCGCTCGCGACACCCGCGTGCTGGCCATCCATACCGGTGGCTTACAGGGAGCGCGCGGCTTCTCGTACCGATACAACACCAACAACAAACCGCAATGGGTGGGAGCTGATAGCTAGGTTCTCGCCGGATGATTCGGTAATGAATGCACTATTAATGGACCAGGACTTAAAGAAGCATTTGCTACAGACAATGGTGCCGGTCAAAGCGTTGACCGAAGACCATCTGCATACGCTGATGCGCGACACGCAAATCGAGATCGTTTGCCGGGGCCAAACGATCTGTCGGCGTGGCGATGGCGATAACACGCATATTTATCTGCTCAGCGGCAGCGTCAATATTGAAACCGATGGTGTCGGCATTGAGATACAAGCCAACGATGCGGCGGCTCATTTGCCACTCGCGCACTATCAGCCACGCCTCAATACGGTCGTCGCCACCGACGATTGCGAAATTATCCGCTTCGATAGCGATCAACTCGATGCCATGCTGGCATGGGATCAAGCGGCTAATTACATCATTCTCGATATCACCGGCCAGCGCGATCTCGATGAAGATGCGGACTGGATGCTGACTCTTCTGCACTCGAATTTATTCTACAAAGTACCGCCGATGAATATTCGGCACGTGTTGTCGCGTTTCCAGTCTCAGTTTGCGCATTCCGGAGATGTCATCGTCCGTCAGGGCGAGTTCGGCGATAGTTGCTACTTCATCAAGGAAGGCAGCGTGTCGGTCTATCGCGCGGATGAGAGCAAAGGCAAATCCGCGCTGATTGCCGAGCTTGGCGTCGGCCGTTGTTTTGGCGAGGACGCGCTGGTCAACGATGCGCCGCGCAATGCCACGGTGGCAATGCGCGAAAACGGTGTGTTGATGCGCCTTGATCGCCAGGATTTCTACCTTCTATTGAAGGCGCCGGCCGTGAATAATTATTCGCTGGCTGATGTCGAGCGCGAAATGAACGCGGGCGCTCAACTGCTCGATGTGCGCACCGAGGAGGAATACGATCTCGCGCACGCGGCCGGTGCGCAAAATATGCCGCTAAAAATACTGAAACTGAAATCGCGGTTACTCGATCGCAACACGCACTACATCGCGTACTGCAACAGCGGTCGTCGCAGCAATGCAGCCGCGCACTTGCTCTCCGAAGACGGCTACAACGTCACCGCGCTACGCAGTGGCTTCGAAAAGCTGTCGCTGGCGCAGCGCACGCGTTTTTTGAATGTAGGTGATGAGGCTTATCTCGAGGCGCAGCGCAAATTGGCGAGCGAACCAACCCCGCGCAGTCAGGCTCAATAATTTCCAGCGTATTAGTGGCATTTCTTCGATGTAGGGTTCAAAAATCCATGCGGCCCGCCTGTGTATAATGCCGCTCACTTGGCATGGCGAGGCCCGCGCTCATGGATTCCTTCCGCAATATCGGCATCATCGGTCGCGATGGCAGTGGCGTTACCGAATCGCTGCAGCGATTGATTGCATTTCTGCGCAGCCGCGGTCTGACAATCATTGTCGGCGATCACATTCAGCATTTGCTCGATGAACGCGACTTAAGCGATGTGCGTATTTCCTCGCGCAAAATGATCGGCGAAGTCAGCGATCTGATTATTGTCGTCGGCGGTGACGGCAGCCTGCTCGCCGCTGCCCGTACGCTCGCTCGATATGACGTGCCGGTCCTTGGCGTCAATCGTGGTCGTCTCGGTTTTCTCACCGATGTCTCGCCGGATGAAATCGAGCTGCGCGTTGGCGAAGTGCTCGATGGCCAATACCGTATCGAGAAACGATTTTTGCTCGACGTCGTCGTCAAACACAACGGCGAAGCGGTCGGTGCTGCCGATGCATTGAACGATATCGTCGTGAACTCGGGCGCGTCGGCAAAAATGATCGAATTCGAGTTATACATCGAAGGCGAATTCGTTTATCGGCAACGCTCGGACGGTTTAATTGTGTCGACACCGACCGGATCGACCGCTTACTCATTATCCGGTGGCGGCCCGATCATGCATCCGCGGCTCGATGCGATCGCGCTGGTGCCGATGTTTCCGCATACGCTGAGCAGCCGCCCGATCGTCGTCGATGGCGCGAGCGAAATTAAAATCATCATTTGTGAAAGTCACACGACACAGTTACCGGTTACATGTGACGGCCAGGTAAATTTGACCGCGCAATGCGGTGACGCGGTTTACATCACGAAAAAGCCGCATAAATTGAAATTGATCCACCCGCTAACGCACAGCTTTTATGCGAGTTGCCGCGACAAACTCGGCTGGCACACATCCCGTTATTAATCGTTAAAGTTGTTTTCCAATGGCTGAATTGAAAGCGCTTGAAGTGGCATCGGGAGAAGACCTGCTGCCTTTTAGCCGATATCTGTGGGGTATCGGTTTACCGCACCGCATTCTCGTCGACGATGAACGCCAAATCGTATTGGTAAAGCACGCGGAACAAATCGATGCGGTGCGGGATTTATATGCACGCCAGCGCCGCGGCGAAGAGTTACCCAAAAAACCGAATTTTCCGGCCGCACCTAACTCCGCATTGATAGCGCTGCGACGCGCCCCAATCACGTTGATGTTGATTTTGCTCAGCATCATCGGTTTCGTAATCGCCGCGTTCGATACATCGCTGCTGCCGTGGCTCACGTATTTCAAATTTGAACAACAAGGCAACAGCATCGTTTTCAGCGCCATGAATGGCGAATACTGGCGCTTGCTAACACCGATTTTTCTGCATTTTGGCTTATTGCATATCGTATTCAATGTGTTGTGGCTGTGGGAACTCGGTCGTCGCGCCGAGCTGGCGCATGGTGGGCGCTGGTTGCTCGTTATCGTTGTCGCGATTGGCGTTGGATCGAATATCGCACAGGCCATGTTCGCGCGTACGGCAATTTTTGGCGGTATGTCCGGCGTCGATTACGGCTTGCTCGCCTATTGCTGGTTATGGGGCTGGTTGCGCAAGGATCAGGTTCTGCACGTGCCGACACCGGTTCTCATCGCGATGATCGCGTTAATGGTGCTGAGCATGACGGGCTTTACCATCTTGCTCGGTGCCGGTGCGGTCGCCAATGCGGCGCACGTCGGTGGTTTATTGATGGGCTTCATCGTTGGTGCAATCTCGTTAGTGGTAGTGCCACTCCTGCGCCAACGCCGTTAATTTTTTCGCAGTTTTTTTGGTAGGAGCGATCCGATGGATTTTCAACAAATCATCAATGCGATGACTCCGGAAATTTATCAAAACCTGAAGCGCGCGGTCGAAATCGGCAAATGGCCCGATGGCCGCGCGTTAACCGCCGAGCAGCGCGAACTCAGTATGCAAGCGGTTATTGTGTATGAAGCGAAATTCGTCGAAGAAAAAGAGCGCACCGGCTATATCGATCGCGGCAGCAAGGAAGAGGGCGAAATGTGCGATGACGACAAGCACGAGCACGATGCTCCGCAATCGTTGAAATGGTTGCAATAATTCGCTGTAAAAATAAAAAGGAGATTTAGATGCTGAAAGTATTCGGCATGTCGGCGTCGGGCAATTGTCATAAAGTGAAATTGTTGCTCGAACAATTAGAGTGCCCGTATCAATGGCAGGAAGTCGATATCATGACGGGCACGACGCGAACGCAAGATTTTTTGGCGATGAATCCTAACGGTCGCGTGCCATTACTGGAGCTGGCCGACGGTGAATACTTGCCGGAATCGAACGCCATTTTGTGTTATTTGGCCGACGGGACTTTGCTCTGGCCTGCGGAAAAACTTCAACACGCGCAAGTATTGCAATGGCTGTTCTTCGAACAATACAGCCATGAGCCTTACATCGCAGTTGCACGCTTCATTCGCAAATTTTTACCTGCGGATCATGCGCGCCAAACTGAGTTGCCTCGGTTGCACGAGCGTGGCAATCAGGCGCTGGCGGTAATGGAAACACATCTGGCTAATCGCACGTATTTTGTTGGCGAACGCTATTCAATCGCGGATATCGCATTATTTGCATATACGCATTGCGCTGCCGATGGCGGTTTCGATTTAAACGCATATCCAGCAGTAACCGCATGGTTGCAGCGCGTGCGTGCACAGCCGAAATTTATCGAAATGACGTGAGGTTGGTTTGAGTAGTTTATTGGCGGCGGGGAATTTACTGGCAACAGGTCAGTTACGGAAAATGCGCGTCGAATTGACGGCGCCGGTGTCGTATCAGTTACGCGTCGGCGACACCGATATCGATTTGAATTCGCTGCTTGGCCGCTCGATTGCTTTGCAATTCACCGGTGTAATTAATTGCTTGCATTGCGGCCGTAAAACAAAGAAAAGTTTCAGTCAGGGTTTTTGTTATCCGTGCTTTCAATCGCTCGCGCAATGCGACAGCTGTATCGTCGCGCCCGAACGGTGTCACTGGGAAGCCGGTACATGTCGCGAGCCGACATGGGCCGAAGCGCATTGCCATCAGCCGCATATCGTTTATCTCGCGAACTCATCCGGGATCAAGGCCGGTATCACGCGCGGCACCCAGATTCCGACGCGTTGGATCGATCAAGGCGCAGTACAAGCATTGCCGATTCTCGGCGTACAGACGCGGCAACAATCGGGCTTGGTCGAGATAATGTTAAAGCAGCACGTTGCCGACAAAACCAATTGGCGTGCAATGCTGAAAGGTCAAGTCGATGAGATCGATCTGCGAGCACAGCGCGATCGTTTACTCGAGGTCTGCCGTAACGAGCTAGAACAATTGCAGCAACGTTTCGGTATTCACGCGATCCAAGTGCTGTCCGATGCCGAGCCTGTGGAAATCTCATATCCGGTGCTGCAACATCCGGACAAAATCGTCAGTCTTGATTTCGATAAAACACCGCATGTGGCCGGCAAATTGCTCGGCATCAAAGGGCAATATTTAATGCTCGATACCGGTGTGATCAATATCCGTAAATTTGGGGCGTACCACGTTCAAGTTTCTGCCGATTAGCGGTGGCGCGGTAGCTGGAGAAAATCATGCGCGATGCACAACCCCGTAGCATTTATTTGAAAGATTATCGGGTGCCCGATTTTCTGATCGATACGACGGAATTGCATTTTTCGTTGTTCGAAGAAAAAACAATCGTGCGTTCGAAGCTGGCGATGCGGCGCAATCCGGCGGCGGAAAATCCGCACGCGCCGCTGCAACTCAACGGGCAGGAATTACTGCTGTGCAGCGTCGCAATTAACGGCCATCAATTGGCGAGCGGCGAATATGCGCTCGATCCCGATCACCTGACGATCGCCGATGTGCCCGCCCAATTTACGTTCGAGTGCGAAACCGAAATCAAGCCGCAGCTCAATACATCGCTCGAAGGTTTGTATAAATCGCGCACGATGTTTTGCACGCAATGCGAAGCTGAAGGTTTTCGCAAGATCACCTATTTTCTCGATCGCCCTGATGTGATGTCGGTATATACCGTGACGGTCGAGGCCGAGCGTGCGTGCTATCCGGTGCTGTTATCGAATGGAAATTTAATCGCGCAGACCGATATTGCCGGCGGCCGCCACGCGACGACGTGGCAAGATCCTTTTAAAAAGCCGTGTTATCTGTTCGCGCTCGTCGCGGGCGATCTTTCCTGCCTCGAAGATCATTTCACGACGATGAACGGTCGCAGCGTAACGTTGCGTATTTATGTCGAGCCGAAAGATATCGATAAATG
>CBFHCK010000025.1:0-14561 GCA_965653955.1 uncultured Spongiibacteraceae bacterium | reverse complement strand
TCGATCGAAGTTTCCCCGCTGACGACAACCGTCATCGTCGCGATTTTATGCGTCGCCATGTAGTGCATCACATCGTGGCCGCTAACATCGGGCATGCGCAGATCGAGCAGCAGCAGGTCGTAATGGTTGCGACACAACTGCGCGATGGCTTCCTGGCCGCCCAGCGCGGTATCGACTTCGAAGCGATAGATCTGCAACAGGGCGTGCAGGCTTTCTAATAAACGCGGGTCATCGTCCGCGAGCAGAATTCGTGCGGATTGCTCGGATATTTGATCGTCGAGCTCGATCGCAGGAGTTTTCATTTACGGGGACGGTATCAGCAATTGAAATTCGGTGCCGGCTTTATTGCTTTTACACATGATTGATCCACCGATTTCATCGATTAGTTTTTTGGTAATGCTCAACCCAAGGCCGGAGTGCGCGCCGCCTTTAGTCGATGCGACAGGGGAAAATAAATGCTTCAAAACAGAAGTGGGAAGCCCCGGTCCATTATCGGCGACCGTTATTGCAGCAAAATTTCGGCCATTCACCACGACATCGCTTTGCGTAACCAGCCTGATCGTGCCGCCGGGCGGTAATGCTTCCACGGCATTCTTTAATAGGTTGGTCAGGATTTGCTGAATGTGGGTGGAGTTGGTGCTTAGCGGCGGCAACGATTCCGCCAGCTCCACGCGAAGATTGATTTGATGAGTGGTACACAACGAGGTTTCAAAAATGCGCGCGATATCCGCGACGAGCTTATTCAATGCGATTTCGCCATCGCCTGCCGGCGCCGATTCCGGTTCGCGTAAACGCAGCAGAATCGTTCCAACGCGATCGATTTCCTGTTTGATCAGATCGAGATCGCCATGCGCTTGATGTTCGTCTCCGAGTTTGACGCGGAGTAATTCGAGATAATTGCGAATAATGCTGAGTGGATTACTCGCCTCGTGGACGGCCTCGCGAATTTTCAGCTGCATGACATCCTCGTCATCGCCGCCAATATCCGCAAGCTGTAACCGTTTTTGATGGAACTGAATCGCCGCTGCGATTTCGCTGCACAGACCACCGAGCAGCGCCGGTCGGCTGACTTGCGGATCATCGCCGCCACGCATCAGACCCAACACCAGCACACCGACCACTAAATCATTTTTGCGCAGCGGCAGACACACCAGATAATCGGCTTCGCAGTAGCTCAGCAATTGTTTGTCGATCACCGCGAGGGTGTCGGCTTCCTGCGCGCTGCCGCGCATCGGTAATTGTTGTAGTAGTGCGTCGCTAATCAGACTGCGGTTCGGCAATAAAGGGATGACGAAATCGGGTTCACTCTGGACATCGTCGAGATGATGCTCGGGAATAAATGCGTTGATGGTGGCGGAATCGTGATCGGCGATAAATAACAGACAACGATCGATACCGAGCGTAACAAATACGATACGCCGAATCGTGTGCTCCAGCGCGTTGCGTGTTTCGCTGCGCCATAGTTCTGCATTGATCTGCCCAAGCTGGCTCAGTTGGCCGATACGTTCGCCCAATAATGCGGTTTGCGCTGCATCGCTTTCACGATCGGAAAGCCCGATGTCGATATTCAAACTACCCGCCAGCCGCTCGACGTCGGCGGCAATGCGCGAACCCAGCTCTCGGGTCAGCGCCTCGTTCAAACCAAACAGCTGATCGGCTTGTTCGATGGCCTCATCGTTGAGTTCAATCGGCGCACTCAACGCGCTCGCCAAATTCATGATTTTTACGAGATGGTGCGCGTCGAGAATCTGCGCGCTCGGTTCATGATGATAACGGACGGCATCGGCCATGAATCCGCCGAGTTGCCAGCTCGCGATCAGGTCGGCGCCGATTACGTCGTGACTTTGCTGAAAACAGCGTCGCTCGGCATCGAGCAGGCTGCGATCGCTGGTAGCGGCAGACCATTGCTCGATATAGGCGCCGTCGTGTTGATTCAGCAGAATCAATTGCCCGACATCCATCAGCAACCCACATAAGTACGCTTCGTCGGGTGCCGAATAGCCGGTCAAATTAGCGAGGATGTGCGCGAAGTTGGCGGATACCAGCGATCGACGCCAAAACGCCTTAACGAACGGAGCGTGCTGCGGATTGAAGCGATGAAAGAATTGTTTAATCGCCGCGGTGATGACAATTGTTTTAACGGTGTCTGTTCCGAGCAATAACAGCGCGCGGTCGACGCTCTGACAAGCCTTACTGCGGCCGTAATAACTCGAATTGGCGATACCGAGCAGGCGCGCTGTCATCGCTGTGTCGTGATGAATGATGCTGGCGAGCTGCTGAAAATCAGCATGATCGCCGTGAATCGCATCCAGAATGCGCAGCAATACCTGCGGCAAGCTTGGCAGGCGGTCTAACGTCCGACTGTCGGATACCATGAATTTTGTCCTAAAGGGTCAAAGCAAATATTTTTGTGGCCGACGCGCAAGTATTTGAATGAATATTTGGAATGTAGCCAGGTCGACACGTTTTTAGGTTTTGAAGTATAGTCAACCCGCATTCTGTAGGCTACGTCACAAAATTATAAAACGGCCAAACAAATAGAGCCGGGAGGGGGCGGGAGCGAACGCGGGAAATCGCTCTATTGGGAGAAATAGTACAGTGCCGGTCGTCCAGGGGTCGCTTGTGAAGGACAAGCCGCACTCCCCGCACGTTATCGCTATTACCAGCGGTAAATGGGGTGTCGGTAAATCCAGCATCGCCGTGAATTTAGGGATTTCGCTGGCGAAGGCGGGTGCCCGCGTCTGTATCTTTGATGCGGACACCGGTCTTGCCAACGTCAATATCCTGTTGGGATTAACCCCCAAATCCAGCCTTGAGCATGTGTTATTCGGTGCTAAAACCATCGAAGAAATCATGCTCGATGGCCCGTATGGACTAAAAGTCATCCCCGGCGCAAACGGTATTGCCGAATGCGTTTCGCTTCATCCGCGCCAGCAATTACGGCTGACGCGCGAACTCGGCCGCATCGAATCCGAATTCGATTTTCTTTTGCTCGACACCGCCGCCGGCATCGCCGAAACCACGTTGGATTTTGTCGGCTCCGCGCATCAAAGTCTGGTGGTGATCACGCCTGAACCGACATCGCTGACGGATGCATTTTCGCTGATTAAATTAATGCAGCGTCGCCGTCCAGGCATGCCGTATCAAATCGTCGTGAATATGTGCAGCAACGTCGCCCAGGCACGCGAGGTTTATCACCGTTTCAGCACGGCGGTGGAAAAATACATCGGCATTCGCACGCACTTGCTCGGTTATCTGCTGCGCGATGAAAGTTTGCGTGTTGCGGTGTCGCTACAGAGTCCTGTGGCGTTGTTTCCGGAAACCGATCCGTCCTCGCGCAGTTTTATCCGGCTTGCCGATGCTTTGCGGCAGACGGTGGATAACGAAACCGCGCAACCCGGTTTCACAGTGTTCTGGCAGCGGCAATTTCGACAACGGCAGCAAGGCGAACAGCAGAAGGCACGCTCGACTTTACCGCCGCAAAGCGATGAGCGCGGATATTTGTCGGAGCTGAAATCGCGTCTGTTAACCACCATTACGCAAATGGATACGCCGCGCCCGGACATCGCCGCTGCGGTCGACGAATTGTGTCGTGCCTATACCGCCAAGACCGGCTTGCCGGCACTCGATCCCATACAGCTGGTCGATAATTTAATTCAGCATAGAGAGCGCCACGAGCAGCTACTTCGCGTGTTAGCCGAACGCCTCGCGCCATGGTTGCCGATCGATGAAACCGTTGCGGTAGAAAACGTTTCGAGCGATGAGGTAGTTGTTGAAAACGTACCCGCCGCGCCGACGCCATTGCCGGTCAGACAAGTCCATCGCTACGACGAGCGCCGCTTCGGTTCACAGGCGATGCTGCTGGAATTGTTGCAGCGCCAGAATAGCGGCGGCAAAACCGCGCGCGAATTAATCGACATCCTGCTTTCCTGAATTCTGTTACTGCTCCTCTATTTTCCTTGCTGCCTCCCAGCGCGCTTTATGGCTATTCCTTCAAGGCAAAAAAATGCCGAGCGCATTGGCGAAGTTTTTCTACACTGTATTCGAGCGCGGTAATCGCAATGACGCCGTTGACAGTTGTTCATTTGTGATTTATCTAGCTCGCGAATCGGCGCAGTTGCCAGTAACAGTGATTTTTGCGGTACAGGGTGGGGTGCTTATGACGAAACCGTTATCTGGCACAAGCGATAAAGACAGCGATCTCAGTGAAGGTTTTATGGCGGAAGCGGAAGAGAGTGAAGGCACAGATTTCGAGCCTGCCGAGCCCGTCGCGCCACCGCGCACCAGCCAAAAAGATCCAATGCTTCGTCGCAAAATAGAAGACCGCCTGGAGCGCAAACGCTTGCGCGAAGAGCTGGGCATTTACGATGAGGATGCGTGGGAAGATATTTGACCTCGCTCAAGCGTTACATTTCCTTGTCGCGATAGCGTCGCTATACTCGCGCATCATCTTATGATGCGTATTCCATTATGGTGGACCGTAAATTTGCAGCTCCGCTGACACAGGCTGATATGGCCCACGATAAAAATAAATTGGCTCAACAGCGTTTGGATACGTTGGCGCGTACAGTCAGCGAGTTAGTCGACAAGGCTACGCAGAACGAACGTATTCTTCGTAAATTCCAACAATATGAATTAGAGCTGCTCGCCGTCGGCAGCATGGAAGCATTGTTCGATGGTTTGCTCGCCGACAGTGTTCGACGCTTCCGTCTTGACGCAGTCGAGTTGTGGTTATTCGATCCCGAGCGAATTCTTCGCGATCTCCTTACTGTCGAGTTGCAACAGAGTGAAGGCGTGCGCTGGCTCGATAACGATGCGGAATTGCGTGCGTTGTTTCCTTCGTTCGATGCGGTTCGTTTACTCAGCCCGCCACCAGCAGGTGTCTTCGCCGGCAGAACGGTGCGCTCGGCGGCGCTGCTGCCGTTGGTGCGGCATGGCGCGTTGGTAGGAAGCCTGCATTTCGGCGCGTTTTCGGCGCAGCGTTTTAGTGGTGACAAATCAACGGATTTCATCAATCACCTCGCTTCCGTAGTCGCGGTGTGTCTGGAGAATTGCGCCAACCAGGAGCGCCTGCATCGGTTGAGTCTGGTCGATATGCTGACGCGCGTAGAAAATCGCCGTTCGTTTCATTTATCGATCGAGCGGGAAATTGCGCGCTCGATTCGCCAGCAGGAGCCGTTGACGCTGATGTTGGGCGATCTCGATCACTTCAAATCGATCAACGATAACCACGGGCATCAGGTAGGCGACCGCGTGCTGCATGTGGTCGCGCAAGAAATCGTTGCGATGTTGCGGACCACCGATCACGTTTGTCGCTATGGCGGTGAAGAGTTCGCATTGATTCTGCCTAATTGCGATCGTGCTCTCGCCATCGAAATTGCCGAGCGTATTCGACAACGCGTCGCCAGCTTGCATGTCGCCAGCGACAGTGGCATCGAAGTACCTATTTCACTGTCGCTCGGTGTTACCTGCTGGACTCGCCCCGCAGCACCCGCTGCCGCCGTCGCTGACCGGCTGATAAAAATGGCGGACGACGCCGTTTACCGGGCTAAAGCCGGCGGCCGCAATCGCGTCGAGTATCAGTTATTCGTCTGAGCACTCTCGATGCTCTCTCTTCTTATTTTGGTAAACTGCCGGCCGTCATTTCTGTAGCGATCGAGAGAGAGATCAATGGATAAGCTGGATCATCTGTTTCAAAAAAACCGCGCTTGGGCCGAAAAGATCAAAACGGAAGACGAACGGTTTTTCGAAAAATTGTCGTCCCAGCAGCAGCCCGAATACTTGTGGATCGGCTGTTCCGACAGTCGAGTGCCATCGAACCAGATTATCGGATTGATGCCCGGCGAAGTGTTCGTGCATCGCAACGTGGCGAATATCGTCGTTCAGACGGATCTCAATTGTCAGTCGGTGATCCAATTCGCCGTCGATGTACTCAAGGTGAAGCACATCATGGTAGTGGGCCATTATGGCTGCGGTGGCGTGCGCGCCGCGCTGGATGGTTCGCAGCATGGCCTGATCGATAACTGGCTGAGTTCCTTGCAGGACATTCACGCGGTGCATCGCGAAGAATTATCCCGGCTGAGCGGGGAAGATCGAGTCGATCTGATGTGCGAGTTGAACGTCAAAGCACAAGTCATGAATGTATGCCGTACACGCATCGTTCAGAACGCGTGGGCTCGTGGCCAAATACTTAATGTGCACGGCTGGATTTATAGCGTGCGCGATGGCTTGCTGAAGGACCTGCATGCAACGATCAGTCAGACCGATGAAATAGACCCTGTCTATAAAATCGCGCCGCTCAAAACCCCGGGTGCAGCCACCGAGTAAACGTTTAACTTCCGTGAATTGACGACCCGCGACGACGACAGCATTTGCTGCTCGTCGCCGCTTGAATTGCGCTAATCGCAAACAAATGTCATTTGCGCAACAACGATGTATCTAGAATCGGGCGGAAAGCATTAAGGGGAGCATCAATGTCGACAGTGGTTGTGTTGGGTGCGAGCGACGATGAAGGTCGGGTATCGCGTCAAGCCGTACAGCGCTTACTGAAAAATCAACACGCGGTCATTCCGGTTAATTTGAAGGGAGGCGAGGTGGCAGGCTTGCCGATTCTCTTATCGCTGAAGGAGATAACTCGGCCGGTCGATACGGTGACGATGTATATCGGGCCGCGTCATCAATCTGCGGTTATAGATGACATTGTTGCGTTGCGGCCAAGGCGTGTGATTTTTAATCCTGGCAGTGAAAACCCGGCGATTTATCCGCGCTTGCGTGCAGCTGGCATTGCTATCGAAGAAGCATGCACGTTAGTGCTTTTGGGCACGCGTCAGTTTTGAATTCAGTTTTCGAGAGTCAGCGAATCAACCTGTTTGTTCTCGTTCGATAACGTCGTCGGCAATGAAACACGGCGGATGACGCTGCCATCGCAGATTACCAATACCGTGCGCTCGCTCAACGGCTCCCACTTCTCATTGCTCAAAGGACGGCTCGCAAGCAGCGTCATTTCCTGATCCGAATCGATTTCGAGGCCGCGCAGGATGTCGTGTTCGTGCCGTTTGCGATGCAATAGGTAGAGTCCTGGCGAGCACACCGAGCCGTCATCCTGTCGACGGTAATGGGAATGCACAAACAAATACTCCCCATCGCTATATAAAAAATTCGCCGCTCCAAACGGCGCCATTTGTTCGGTAAATCGAATAAATATGTCGAGGCGTTGATCTAGTGTTGGTGTCGTCTGCTGCCACGAAGGATAAAGAAGCTTCAACAAGTAGCAGAATGCATGTTCGGAATCTGTATCGCCAATGGTGCGGAAATGGCTGTTTTCGAGCGAAAGCATCGTTCGTAGATTGCCGAGATCCCCGTTATGGGCAAATACGTGAGCTTTACCGCCGAGCTCGCGCATAAACGGTTGCGTGTTGCGAAGACTGATGCAGCCGTGTGTTGCTTTGCGAATATGCGACAGTACTAGCTTGCTCGGAACATGCTGATCGTGAATAAAGCGAAGATGCGCGCTTTCTGCGGAAGGTATCGGTTCGCGAATTAACGACACATCGCCATCGCGAAAGAATGCGATTCCCCATCCATCGATATGCGGACCGGTATTGCCGCCTCGCCGCGCAAATTCAGCCAACGATATTTGCACAGTGGTCGGTTCTCGACTGGAAATGCCAAACAACTCACACATTTTTGCGCGCTAAGTCCGAGGGATTGGATGCATTGGAGTCTAGCTGAAAGCGTAAAAACCGGATTGTTTTGTCAGAGGCGATAAGCGTGGAGGGGTGCGGCGAAAGCGTTGGTTTTGGTCGGAAGATGATTTTTCTAGGGGAGAAAATTACTACCCGTCGAGCGACGAGAGAGGGTTTAAAAAAATTGCGCCGCCTCGTGGGCGGCGCAATTTGCGCTATTAAGCTGCGCTGGTAGCCGGAGTTGCGCCGGTAGCTGGAGCTGCTTTAGCACGAGCCTTACGAGGAGCTTTCGCTTTCGTTTTGGCTTTTGCTTTTGCAACTACTGCTTTCTTCGGACGGCCCGGACGGCCTTTTTTAGCAGCCGGGGCTTTTGTTGCGGCCTTGGCTTTGGTCTTCGCTTTTGCTTTCGGCTTAGCTTTGGTTTTTGCTTTTGCCTTGGCTTTTTTCGCTGCGGCGGCGGATTTTTTCGCTTTTGCTGCAGCTACTTTTTTAGCTTTAGCGTCAGCTTTTTTCGCTTTCGCTGCGGCTTTCTTCTCATCGGCGGCTTGTTTAGTGCGAGCTTTTTTCAGTTTTGCTTCCAAAGCTTGCAACTGTTTTTCCAGAGCCGCCACCGTTGGTTTCTTAACTGCTTTCTTTTTTGCTGCTGCCATGAATTAAATCCTTGTGAGTAGAGTTGGTGGATTTGTGCAGTAACACGCCAACAATTATACGTCGTATTTTTAAAATTTGTAGAAATTTTGTATTTTTTGTGCTCACTCATTTCAGCGTTAATTATTTTTACTGCCGTAAAAAATAAAATGTGGCTGAATGCGGGCGAATATTTTTAATTGTTTCGATCGTCCCAATCCGCTTTAGTCACATTTTTTCGGGAGAAAATTACTATGAATGACTCATCGAACATCGCAATCGAAGCCGCTGTATTCCGACGTTTACTCGATCATCTCGATAGCCGTAAGGATGTTCAGAATATCGATTTAATGAACCTTGCAGGTTTTTGCCGCAATTGTTTAGCGAAGTGGTACATGGCGGCCGCTGCAGAAAACGGTGTCTCTCTGGATTATGACGCGGCACGCGAACGCGTATATGGAATGCCTTACGAAGAATGGAAACGTCTGTATCAGCGCGAAGCAACTGCCGAGCAGACAGCTCAGTTCAATCGTTCCGACCGGGAAAAGTAGAGGTTTTCGCCGCGCTCAGCTGTTTGCGTGCAGGTTGAAAGCGGCGATAAGCATCATAATTCGCTGAACCGAACGAGCTGAACTCGCTCTTCCGCCAGTTGATTGGCGAATGCTTCACTACCAAGAAATTCCAGCTCGCGAGGACGCGCGGTGCGAATCGGATCGCTCTCGTCGTCATCCGGATGCCCGGGATGGCACATTAACAATCCCTTGTTCTCAATGCTGTGCAGCCATTTGCGCATCAACGCCGAATAATCTGCTTCGGGTTGGAACGAGTAGATTCCTGCAAAGGATGAATTGGTTTGCATGCCGCTACGTGCAGCCGCAGTGACGAAGCCGAGCCCCAGCAGTTTTAAAAATGCCATCTTCAACGCGTCGGTTTGCAGTGAAAGCTGTGGATTAACAGCGCGCATATACGGCTTTTTGTCGCCGTAACGATTCTTGAGCTCGCTTAAAACCAGCTTTCGAATACCGGGAAAGATATGCACGTGTTGATGGCCATCGACAAAGTCTGGCCTCTGCTGCATTACCTGTTCGAACCGATCGAGCTGTATATGCAGCGTTTGCTTCACCTTGGTGAGCGAGATATTTCCCATCAATGAGGCGCGTAAAACCCTGCTGAGGGGTTGCACTGGAGCATATTGATCAGGAAAAGGATGCGTGAGATTGAAGTGCAGCCCGATGTCGATTTTGTCGCGTAAAGCAGGCAGATGATTATTCGAATCCCGCCAGAATACGCTTTCCGTCATGCAACTTACGGCGGTTAGTCGGCCGGCGGCAGCGAGGTCGAAAATACCGCGACTAATGGCAGCAGACTGTCCATAGTCATCGGCACAGAGAATTATTTTCTTCATCAAACCCGAAACGCCCAGAGCCGGCTGAGCACGAACGTAAGCGCCGCTACCGCGATTAATACGATGGCCAACGCCGTCTTATAGTCGAGCGTGGTGAAGTTCAAGAGGAGTGAATACAGGCATTCGTTAACGATGAAGCTGGTTATCGCCACCGTCAAAAAGCGTTTGAAAGTCGTCAAAGTTTCAGCCGTACTCGCGAACGTCCAATAGTGATGGCCGAAATAGCTGATATTGAATGCCACGCCAAAGCCAATCACATTGGCGATCAATTCCGGAATACCGAGCGGCACAATCGCAACCACCACGAGCCAATGGACGATCATTGCGCCGACGCCCACCACGCCGAAACGAGCCAGTTGCGAAATCATGCACCGGACTCGTCGTCGAAGCCGATACGGCGCGCAATGATGTAATTCGGCCGGCCTTTCACTTCGTTGAAGATACGTGCGGTGTATTCGCCCAGCACGCCGATTGCCATTAACTGAATTCCATTCAGAAACGTAATTGCGACCACCAATGTGGCCCAACCGGGAACGTCGGCACCGAAAATCAATGCGCGCGTAGCCTCGTAAATACCGTAGATGATCGCTAACAGCGAAATGCTGACACCGACCACTGCGGATATTCGCAATGGCAATTCGCTGAAGCCGACGATGCCGGCAACCGCGAGTCGGGTGAGCCGCCGGTAATTGAATGTAGTGCGTCCGATACGCCGCTCTTCGACCTGAAACGGAATGCCAATGCTTTTGTAACCGACCCACGCATACAGCCCTTTCATGAAACGACTGCGCTCGGGCAGCGATTTCAGCGAATCGACAACTTTGCGATCGAGCAGCCGGAAATCGCCTGCGTCCGGCTCGATCGGAATGCGCGAGGCCTGCCGTAATAATTTGTAAAAGCTGCTGGTCAGATGTCGCTTGAGAAAGCCTTCGTCGTCGCGATTGGCCCGCACGCCGTAAACCATTTCGTAGCCTTGGCGCCATTTCTCGAAGAACACCGGAATCATCGTGACCGGATGTTGCAGATCAGAATCGATCAGCACGACAACATCGCCCGATGTCGCGTGAATGCCGGCGGTGAGCGCAGCTTCCTTGCCGAAGTTGCGCGAGAGGAAAATACACTTCACTGGGTAATCGGCAGCGAGCATTGCCGCAGTGGCCGCCGTGTGATCGGTACTGCCGTCGTCGACGATGATGATTTCTGCACGCTGCGTTAATTGACGAAGGGTTTCAGTCAAACGTGGCACTAAAATGCGTAGGTTTTCGGCTTCGTTATAGGCGGGAATAACGCATGAGATCGTTACCTCATGCAAATGCGGTCGGATCGCGACGGCTGGCGCGGAGCTGTGTGACATACGATTCTCGTCAATTGTGTTGCTGGCGCGAACATAACTGTCCGTTCTTCTCGGCGCAAGCGTTAGAAAGAGCGACATTTTTCAGCGGCATCTCTTTCAACACAACGAAGTAGCCAAACTCATCCACTGGCGCGAAATGAGCGCGCACGTTCGGCATCATTTTCGCTAGTTCCTTCTTTTTGATGACGAGGAAATCTTCAGTGCTATTGGCTAGCAGTGTCCCCACATCTGCGGCCTCTATTTCTCTGGCGCGGCCTTCCGAGTAAAACTCGGCCGAATAATAACGGCGGCGGTAGTAATAGAGCCCATCGTTATCGGAACTGCGCGCTTTCAAATAATACTCGGCGGTTTGCTTTTGCGAGGGTTTGACCAGCTGATAGCGATTGCCGGTGTACGCCTCCGCCAGCCCCAATAAAATGATCGGCGTAAATAATGTGAGAGCGAGTATTGGCGCACGTACCGGTTTGCTATCGAGGCGGCGAAATATTTCGACGAGCAATATCGCGAACGCGGGTAGTGCCGGCAGCGTATACGTCCAGATCATGTTGTCGGCGAAGGTAAAAAGTACCATCGTCATCAGCGACCAAAACAGCAGATAACCGATAAAGCCGTCGTCGTCATCGTTCCACTGGCGCCAGCGCTGAATTAGCGTCGGTGCTTTGGCGAGTAATACGAATGACCAGGGCAGTGCCGACAGCAGCCAGAATGCCCATATCATGCCGAACGGTTGCGCATGCGCATGACCATACTTGTCGCCGTTCCAACCCGAATCCAGAAAGCGATCGATATGCTCGCCGATAAAAAAATACGCGAGAAACCCTGGCGTTCTATATTCGGCTATCGCGTACCACGGCACCGCAATCGCCAGCATCAACGCCGACCCGCGAACCCACGGCAATACGCGCCAAACCTGTAACCAATTTTTACGAAGCGCGATCCACGGCAGAATCGGCAAAAAAGTCAGCACGCCTACCAGCGGACCTTTTGCCAGTAAGCCCAGACCCAGGCTGGCAAAAAATAAATACCCCCAATAGCGCGCCGACGAATGCAGTGCCTGCCAAAACGCGATCATCCCGAGCGTGGTGCAAAATGCCAGACTCGCGTCGGTCATCACTGCGCCGCTGGCAATGAAAAACAATCCCATGCTGGCCAGCACTGCGGTTGTCATCAGTGCGAAATCGCGGCCGCGTCGGGCTTCCACCCAGCGCCAAACGAGCACGAGTAACGCGATGCTGACGATTAAAGAGGGGAGTCGGGTCGCGAATTCGTTCGCGCCGAATAGTTTAATGCTCAGTGCCGATAGCCATGTCGATAGCGGCGGCTTTGCCCAGAATGGAACGCCGTAATCGTGCTGAGGCGTGATCCAATTGCCAGTCTCAACCATTTTTCGAGCTATTTCGGCGTAACGTGCCTCGGTGGTGTCTGCTAAAGGAACGACCGCATTGCAAATCAAGCGCACGATTAACAGGAGTAACAATATGAACCACAACAGCTTTTTATTTATTGATGTCAGCATTGAAAAAAACCGGCTCTGGGTTGGGCGGATGCATTATCGCGAATTGCGCGCTTTTGCCTAGTATCACCGCTAGACCTTAGCTCAACCTTAATGCTTGGTCGGCGAATGGGATTCCTCAAATTTTCCTCAATATACATTCGCTGCTTGATGAACAATGCGGTTTGAATGAACTGGAACGCTCGCCGTTATCGCGAGCCGTTTATTGAACGCGGAGTGTATATGGCGCGGATCTCGCCCAAAAAATTATTATCGAACCGATGGTTATGGGTCGTTGTGTTAATTATTGGCGCGATCGGCGTCAAAATTTTTTGGGGCGGCGACAGCTCGCATGACGGTCCGCAGACTCGACCCATTCCCGTCGCTACCGCCAAAGCGGTTAAAGGCGAATTAAAATTATTTCTGAATGGATTGGGTACCGCGATACCCGCGAACAACGTGCTGGTTCGCAGCCGCGTCGATGGCGAATTGCTGCGGGTGCATTTTCGCGAAGGCCAGAATGTGAAGGCCGGCGATTTGCTCGCGGAAATCGATCCACGTGCGTTCCAAGTGCAATTGATGCAAGCCGAAGGGCAGCTCGCACGCGATAACGCGTTATTGAAAAATGCGCAGCTCGATCTCGAACGCTATCGCACTTTATGGTCGCAGGATTCGATTGCGCAGCAGCAAGTGGCTGCCCAGGAAGCGCTGGTGTTGCAGTACGAAGGCAATGTCAAAGTGGATCGCGGCGCCGTCGAGGACGCGAGACTGCAATTGAGTTACGCAAAAATTACTGCGCCGGCGAGCGGGCGCGTCGGTCTGCGACAAGTCGATCCAGGCAATATCGTGCACAGCTCGGACGCCACTGGCATCGTCTCGATCGCGCAGGTACAGCCGATCAACGTCGTGTTCACGCTGCCCGAGGATAATCTGCCGCGCCTGATGCAAAAACTGAACGGCAAAGCGGCGCTAACCGTCGATGCTTACGACCGCGAGCGTAAATTGAAGCTGGCGAGCGGGGTGTTACTCACCGTCGACAATCAGATCGACACCACGACCGGTACGGTGAAGGTAAAGGCGCAATTCGCGAATCAGGACAGTGCGCTGTTTCCGAATCAATTCGTCAACGTGCGTATGCAGATCGAAACGCTGCGCGATGTCGTATTGCTGCCAGTAAACGCAGTGCAACGCGGCGCGCAAAACAATTTTGTTTATATGGTGCAGCCGGATAACACAGTGGCCTTGCGCACGGTGAAAGTCGGCGATACCGAGAGCGATCGAGTCGTCATCGAAGAGGGCGTCAAACCGGGTGATGAAGTCGTGATCGCGGGGCTCGATAAGTTACGCGACGGCAGTGCGATCGAGCCGGTGGTGCGCGATGGTGTCTCCGCACCGAGCGAGCAGCAGGCGCCGCCTGCGGGCGAGCATCGTAAAAAACGCGAGCGGAAGGCACCATGAATCCCTCGCGGCTATTTATTCTGCGGCCCGTCGCCACCTCGTTATTGATGGTGGCAATTTTGCTGGCGGGGCTGATTAGCTACAAACAATTACCGTTGTCGGCGTTGCCTGAAGTCGATTACCCGACCATTCAAGTGGTGACGTTATATCCCGGTGCAAGTCCCGATGTGATGACATCGACTGTCACTGCACCGCTTGAGCGCCAATTCGGCCAGATGCCCGGCCTTAACCGTATGTCGTCGCAAAGTTCCGGCGGCGCGTCGGTGATCACGCTGCAATTCAATCTCGAATTAAGTCTCGATGTAGCCGAGCAACAAGTGCAGGCCGCGATTAATGCCGCGTCGAGTTTGTTGCCCGACGATTTACCGACGCCGCCGATTTACAGCAAAGTGAATCCGGCCGATGCGCCGATTCTGACTATTGCGATTGCGTCCAAAACATTCCCGCTGACCAAGCTTGTCGATCTGGTCGATACGCGCATTGCGCAAAAAATTTCACAGGTATCTGGTGTCGGTCTGGTCAGTATCAGCGGCGGCCAGC
>CBFHCK010000024.1:0-14568 GCA_965653955.1 uncultured Spongiibacteraceae bacterium | reverse complement strand
TTACGTTCTGATGCGGATCAAATAGCAGAGCTGCAAGGCTTTACTTAGACGCTTCATGCGGGGTCGGGCAATCGGCCCCGCAGGCGATTCGGGTATACTGCGGCCGTTCGTTTCCCTGTTCGAAAACTTTTCCGCGATTGAACCTTGTCCTCTATTAAAACTGTGTCCGCTATCAACAGAAAGGAAAGCCCATGATTATCAAACCCCGCGTGCGCGGTTTCATGTGTGTTACCACTCATCCGGTTGGCTGTGCAGCCAACGTTAAGCACCAGATCGATTACGTTAAAAGCCACGGCCCGATCGCAAACGGGCCGAAAAAAGTATTGGTGATCGGCGCATCGACGGGTTACGGATTGGCATCGCGCATCACCGCAGCATTTGGTAGCGGCGCGGCCACACTTGGGATTTTCTTCGAGCGCGAAGGCAGCGCCGAAAAACCGGGTACTGCCGGCTGGTATAACTCGGCGGCGTTTCATCAAGTTGCCGAAAGCGAAGGCTTGTATGCAAAAAGCATTAACGGCGACGCATTTTCCGAAGAAATCAAACGCAAAACCATCGATACAATCAAAGCCGATCTCGGTCAAGTCGATCTCGTTGTTTACAGTCTTGCAGCGCCGCGTCGCACGCACCCCATTACCGGCGTTGTGCACAACTCGACATTGAAACCGATCGGCAGCGATGTCACGCAACGCGGTATCGACACCGATAAAGAAGTAATGAAAGAAGTCACGCTCAACGCTGCATCGCAGGAAGATATCGACAACACCGTCGCCGTAATGGGTGGTGAAGACTGGCAGATGTGGATCGACGCGCTCGACGCGGCCGGCGTGCTGGCGCCCGGCGCAAAAACTACCGCGTTCACCTACATCGGCGAAAAACTGACGTGGGATATTTATTGGCACGGCACTATCGGTGCGGCGAAAAAAGATCTCGATAAACGTGTGATCGATATTCGTAAAAAACTCTCCGCGCATGGTGGCGATGCGCGTGTGTCGGTATTGAAAGCAGTGGTGACGCAGGCAAGCTCGGCGATTCCGATCATGCCGTTGTATCTGGCGTTGTTGTTTAAAGTGATGAAAGAAAACGGCACGCATGAAGGCTGCATCGAGCAAGTCGACGGTTTATTTCGCGACAGCTTGTACGGCGCTAATCCACAGCTCGACAGCGAAGGCCGGCTCCGTGCAGATGGCAAGGAACTGCGACCGGAAGTACAAAACAAAGTCGCCGAATCATGGGCGCAGGTGACTAATGAAAATCTGTACGAGCTGAGCGATTTCAAAGGGTACAAGCAGGAGTTTTTACGCTTGTTCGGCTTTGAGATCGATGGTGTCGATTATGACGCTGATGTCGATCCGCTCGTGCCCATTAAAAATCTCGTGGTCTAATCCTCGACGAGCGACGCGATGATTCAGCAACCGGAAATCGTACGTTATCAACCCGTTGCGATCTCATCGCTGGTACATCGTATTACCGCCGGCAACGCCGGCATCATGACGGGTCCGGGTACTAACAGTTATATCGTGGGGCGCGAACAACTGGCGCTGATCGATCCGGGTCCGATCGATGAAAAACATATCGATGCCATTCTGCAATTTTGCGGTGATCGTTTGCGCTGGATTTTCGTCACGCATACGCATCCCGATCATTCGCCAGCGGCGAAAATTATCGCGGGTGCAACCGGTGCCGATGTATTCGGCAATCTAATCGATGACGATGGAAGGCAGGACACCACATTCGATCCGCTGTGCGGGTTCGAACATAACGATTTATTCGAGGCCGATGAATTTTCGCTGCGTGTGTTAGCGACACCGGGACATGTCGGTAATCACTTGTGTTATCTGCTGACGGGGCAAACCCCAGAAAACGAAAAAATCTGCTTCACCGGCGATCACATCATGCAAGGGTCGACGGTCGTGATCACGCCACCGAACGGCAGCATGAAGGCGTATATCGAATCGTTGCAATTACTGCTGAATTATCCAATCGATGCACTCGCGCCCGCGCATGGCCAAATTATTCTTGAGCCCGATGTCGAAATAAAAAAACTGATCAAGCATCGATTGCAGCGCGAAAGCAAAGTCGCAAGCGCATTGCGCGATCTCCAGCGTGGATCGCTCGATGCATTGACGCCGATCGTTTACAACGATGTGCATGTGCTGCTGCATCCGATAGCCCGGCATTCGCTGTTGGCGCATTTACTGAAGCTTCAGCAGGAAGGCAAAGCCATCGAGCGCAATGACGAATGGCATTGGCTCGCGTAAGGTCGTTTTGACTTTTTCTTAGAGCTATTTACATTCGGTGATGGTCATAAGCGAAGCGCGCTGTTTCCGTTACTCACCTGACAGCTTGCGGCTGAGCAGTAAGACGAGTGCCGAAAGAGCAAAAAGCATAGCAATCACCACGCTGCTGACTGCGCTGAATGAGGCGTCAAACGCTTGTATTGCAACCTGCAGCGCTTGCTGTGCTTCGGGATGGTTCTGGGCGTGGATGTATGCTTCATCAAGGCTGCTTCCCGCCATCGCCTCAATGCCGCTGCTCCGTGCGTTCGCTACGTAAACTGCTGTCATGAGGGATCCCAAAATGGTGACGCCAAAGCCACCGCCGAACTCGTAAGCAACGCCTTCCACAGAGCCGGCCATCCCTGCGCGATCTTCAGAGACGTTGCTCATGACCAATGTGCTGGATGCGGTGAGACCTGCACCGATACCGATACCGCTTAAAGTTAAAGCGGCGACTTGTGCCCACTGATTGGCATCGTCCAGGACAAGGTATCCCCAAATTCCGAAAGCACACATCAGCAGCCCCGCGACAATAACGGGCACGCAACCGATACGACCAATCAAAGCCCCGGACAGAGGTCCGGCCAAAAACGATCCCAACGAAATCGGTACGACAAAAGCGCCCGCTTCCAGTGGACTTTTGCCGAGCACTAATTGCAGGCGCTGGCTGAGTACCAGTTCAAAGCCAATTAACGTGATGGAAGCAACCAGTGCTATCAGGATGCCTGTGGCGAGCGGGGCGGTCGAAAGCAGTCGAAAATCGATCAGTGGTCGTGGCAGCTGCAGTTGGCGACGGACGAACACCGCGAGGGTGATCACTCCCAAAGACAAAATGCCCCACGCGAGTAATGCATGGCCGTCAGGTTTCGCGAATTCTTTAATGCCATAGGCCAGCGCAATAATCCCGAGCATGCTTTGCCAACAGCTATGCAGATCAATGGAGATGCTGTAATCCCCCCTCTTTTTCGGCAGCAGATAGAGCGCCAAAAGTATTGCTGCGGCAATAATCGGAGCATTGATGAGAAAGACGGAGCCCCACCAGAAATGCTCCAGCAAAATACCTCCGATCACTGGTCCAATCGCCGCTCCACCTGAGGCCACGGAGGACCAGATGCCGATGGCAAGCGCCATCTCTTTCGGGTCTTGAAATGTAGTGCGAACAATCGCAATGGTGGCCGGCATCATGGCTGCACCACCCACGGCGAGTAATGCCCGGGCAGCGATCAGTATCGCTGCGCTCGGGGCGAATGCCGCGATGACCGAGGCAACACCAAACACGACCATGCCTGCAATGAAGACCAGCCGGTGCCCGAGTTTATCGCCGAGAGCACCCATCAAAGGCATCAATCCGGCGATGACCAGCGAGTACGCGTTGAGAATCCAGAGCTTTTCGGAAGCGGTTGTGTGCAGTGCTTGCGCCAGGCTGGGTAGCGCGGTGTAAAGCACGGTCATATCTATGACGACAAGAAGTAGGGCAGTCGAAACTACGGCTAGAGTTAGCCATCGGCTGTGAGGGTTCATAAAAAACCTTGGATTGCGAATTCGAATACGAGCATTCAGAAATTGACGGTAAATGTTACCGCACTGTCGACACGAGTTCCGCACCGCTGATAAATGACGTGAGCGCAAAACAGCGAAGTTTTAATTTGTGGGTCATTTTAAACTCACGAATAGTCGCAAATCATTTAACGGAGCGTTCCAGGAAAATTGACTGTTAACGCAACAAAGAAATCGGGGATATATCGGCATCAACAAGCGTCTCGCGATGTAAGACAAACGTCTCGCGATGTAAAAACTGTCACGAAACGAAATAATCAAAGTCGGGGGAATTTATGGCACGTTTCAAAGGAAAAATCGCTTTAGTTACTGGCGCGTCATCTGGTTTAGGTGCCGCTACGGCACGACGATTAGCGGCCGAAGGTGCGCAAATATTCGGCATCGGTCGTAACAGCGAAGGCTTGCAAATAACCGCTCGCCACATTCAGGAAGCAGGGGGAGCGATGGCCGCTGCGGTGATCGACATCAGCGAAGCAGCGCAATGCGCTCAAGCTGTGCGTGATTGCGTAAAACAATTCGGTCGACTCGATGCGTTGATCAACGTCGCGGGGCGCCATGATTTTCGCCATACCGCATCGGTCACCGAACAACAGTGGCTGCACGATTTAGCAGTGAATTTAAACGGTCCCTTTTTTCTGTCGCAGGCCGCAATTCCACATCTGCTCGAAACCCACGGCAACATCGTCAACGTGGCATCGATTGCCGGCTTACAGGGCCAACCCTATTCCGCCGCTTATTGCAGCGCAAAACATGGGCTTTTAGGACTGACTAAAGCGCTCGCGATGGAATATATGAAGCAGCCACTGCGTGTGAACGCGATAGTGCCGGGCGGTATGGATACACCGCAGGTCAGTAATATTCAGATTCCACCCGATGTCGATTTCGATTTAATAATGCGCACCGGGGCTCCGCGCGGATTAATGCAGGTCGATGATGTGGCCGCGCTGATTGCATTTCTCGCCTCCGACGAAGCGAAAGCGATTCACGGCAGCATTCAGGTGATCGATAACGGAAAAACAGTGGGCTGAAAATATCGGAGGCTCTGCGATACCTGCGTGGCCCCGTTGATTATTTTCGCAGGGTGCGTTTAACCGTGGCATCGATGATTGATTTGGTTGCTCCGTGCTTGCTCATTGTCTACGCAGCCGTTTATTGCATTCAATCAAACACCGCCCGTCATATAGAATATCCCCCACTCGCTAACCGTGGATTTCTATGAAGACGCCCAAACGCCTTGAACCGTTGGTCAAAGACGGCCTTATCGATGAAGTGCTGCGCCAGCTGATGAGCGGCAAGGAAGCGACCGTATATGTGGTGCGGTGCGGCGATAACGTACGCTGCGCCAAAGTATATAAAGAAGCCGACAAACGAAGCTTCCGACAGGCTGTCGCCTATCAGGAGGGACGAAAAGTTCGGAATAGTCGGCAGGCGCGGGCAATGGCCAGTGGTTCGAAATACGGCCGCAAAGAGCAGGAAGAGGCGTGGCAGAGCGCGGAAGTGGCGGCGTTATTTCGGCTCGCGAACGCCGGTGTGCGTGTACCGAAACCGCACGATTTTCTCGATGGCGTGCTGCTGATGGAACTAGTGACCGGTGAAGATGGCAATGCTGCGCCGCGTTTGAACGATGTTGAACTCGAGGCAGAACAGGCGCGCGAGTACCACGCTTTTCTGATTCGCCAAATTGTATTGATGTTGTGCAGTGGTTTAGTCCATGGCGATTTATCTGAATTCAATGTGCTGCTCGGCGAAGACGGCCCGGTGATTATCGATTTGCCGCAGGCGGTCGATGCCGCTGCCAACAACCATGCTTTCAGTATGCTGGAGCGCGATGTCTCGAACATGGCGGCTTATTTCGGTCGCTTCGCGCCGGAGTTGAAATCTACTCAATACGCGAAAGAAATGTGGGCGCTGTATGAGGCCGGAAAATTAAATGCAGATGTCGAACTGACGGGGCATTTCGTCGAAAGCGAGATCAGCGCCGATGTCGATTCGGTGCTGCGCGAAATCGAAGCCGTGCGCGTCGAAGAGATGCGCCGGCAAGCCGCGCGAGTCGCCGGGGAAGACGAGATTTAAACTCAAGCGTGTCATAAAACCTTCGCAATAAGTTCAACGATCGGCAACGCGCGCGCACTAGCCTGATAAAAATGGCGAGTGGAGAAATCAAAATGACCGCAGCCTTGAACACCGGTCGTTTGTCGATGCGAACAGTGTGGCTGTCCGATATTCATCTTGGCAGTAAAGATTGCCGCGCGCAGTATCTGCTCGATTTTTTGCGCCGCGTCGATTGCGAAACGCTATATCTGCTCGGCGATATTGTCGATTTCTGGGCTTTGCGCCGCCAATTTGTTTGGCCTGCGTCGCACTACGAAGTACTGCGCATGATCATGCACAAAGCCAGACATGGCACGCGCGTTGTTTACGTGCCGGGCAATCATGATGAAGTGATGCGCGAATTTGTCGGCCATCATTTCGGACCTGTGCAGATTCTGCAAGAAACCAGTCATGTGACTGCAGATGGTCGGCAGTTATTGTTGTTTCATGGCGATGTTCTCGATACTCACGTTCAGCTCGATTTCATTTCGCGCCACTTTGGCGATGCCGCCTACGATTTTCTGATGTGGCTGCACCGCTGGGTTGTGCGTGCGCGGCGAGTGTTCGGTCTACCGTATTGGTCGCTATCGAATTACGTCAAAAACCGGATCGGCAACGCGCGTGCGGCGATTGCTGCATTCGAATATGCAGCATTGCAGGAAGCAAAGCGCCGTGGTCTCGATGGCGTCGTCTGCGGCCATATCCATCAAGCGGAAATTGCGTTACGCGACGGGCTGCTTTATTGCAACGATGGCGATTGGGTCGAAAGCTGTACCGCGCTGGTCGAAAATCCCAACGGTGTACTCGAAATTCTGCATTGGTCCGATTTTTATCAATCGGTCAAGCAATTGCATGCCAGCAACGATGAAATGGTACCGTTGTCGTTGGCGCTGCGGTTGGCGCAATAAAATTTACGAAGTTCGCTTTCGTCATCGAATCGCCATCATCTCGCAACATCGATGTCACTTCTTCGGATTATCGTTAAGGCGTCTGAAGAGGAATAACGCATGATTTCCGTCGAGCACGTCGTTACCGAACGCTTTCCCGATTTCCAGATGCGTAATCCCACCGTTTATAAAACGGTGGTGGCAGTGCTTCGCTATCTATTTCGCGAGTCCGAGTTTCGTCGTTTCTCCGAACGTTATCCCCATCTGAGCGGTTTCGATTTTGTCGAGCAAGCGCTCGATCATTTTGATTTTGGCGTTACTGTCAGCGATCGCGAACGCGAACGAATCCCTGCGTGGGGCCGCGTTGTCATCATCGCGAATCATCCGATCGGCAGCCTTGATGGCATTGCGCTGTTAAAGCTCGTGGGCGATGTACGCCGCGATGTCAAAGTCGTCGCAAACGATGTGTTGTCAGCCGTCGAGCCGCTGCGAAATCTGCTATTGCCGGTCGACACGTTCGGCACACGTACGACGCGGGATAATTTGCGGGCGATCGAACAGCATCTGCAAAACGATGGCGCGGTCATTATTTTCCCAGCCGGCGAAGTGTCGCGAATGGGTGCGACCGGTGTGCGCGATACGCGGTGGCGTCATGGGTTTCTGCGCTTCGCGGCAAAAACGCGCGCACCGATTCTGCCGATGTTCGTCGATGCGCGTAACTCGGTATTTTTCTACAGCCTATCGATGCTGGCGAAACCATTATCGACACTGTGGTTGGTGCGCGAAATGTTCAAGCACAACAACAAGACGATGCGCGTGCGTATCGGTCAGTCGATCGGTTTCAATATCTACGACGAGCTGCCGTTCGATAGCAAAGCCAAGGTGAAATTGTTCCGACGCCACATTTACAAGATCGGAAAAAACCGCGGCGAAGGTTGTTTCGAGACGACGGCGGAGTCGATTGCGCATCCCGAAGATCGTCAACAGCTCCGCGCGGAAATGCGCGGCTGCGAATTGCTTGGCACGACGAAAGAGGGCATGGCAATTTATCTGTATCGCTTTGCCGGCGATTCGACGGTGATGCGTGAAATCGGTCGTCTGCGTGAAGTCAGTTTTCGCGCCGTCGGCGAGGGCTGTGGTCGCCGCCGCGATATCGATGTCTACGATCAGGATTACGATCATATTGTGCTGTGGGACGACGAAGCGCTGGAATTAGTCGGCGCTTATCGACTGCGCCAAACGCACGATTTGAATGCATCGACTTTGCCTAAGCTGTATAGCCACACGTTGTTCGATTACCGCAGCAATGGCGCCGATTATTTAGTTAGCGGCGTAGAGCTTGGCCGCAGCTTTGTGCAGCCGCGCTACTGGGGGCGCCGCAGCCTCGATTTGTTGTGGTACGGCATCGGTGCTTACCTGAAAAAATTTCCGAATGTGCGGTATCTGTTCGGGCCCGTTTCAATCAGTAATAACTATCCGTCCAAAGCTAAAGAGTTGCTGGTCAGTTTTTATAGACATTATTTTTCCGCATTGCAGCCGTGGGCGGCAGCGCGGTTGCCGTATCAATTAAATTGCGTGCAATCGCGCTGGCAGGGATTGAGTTACAGCGAAGGTTTTCAGCAATTGAAAGCGGAACTGCATGCGCTCGAATTAGCCGTACCCACCATGTACAAGCAGTATTCCGAATTATGTGAAGACGGCGGCGTGCAATTCGTCGATTTCAATATCGATCCGGATTTTTCGGATTGCGTCGATGGGCTGGTGCTGGTCGATTTACATTATCTAAAAGACAGCAAGCGCAAAAGGTATTTGGCATCGCAATAAATGGCTGCGATAAACAGTAACCTGTACCTCTTATTCCACGAGCTATTCGCTGAAGCGCAAGCCTTGTTAATACGCCAGTGCGCGCGATGTCTGTCTGTGCGGAAAAAGTGCCGGCGATAATTCGATGTCATCCGGCCGCTGCAATTTCTCCAGCAGTTGCCATCCTTCATGCCATTCGCCATGGCCCGATTCAACATTGATATGTCCGGCATTACCGGCGCAATAAATCGGCAATTCCCAGCGCTGCGCCCACAACTGGGCTTTTCTCCAACTTAACCAGGGATCGCTGAGGCTACCCACCACGAGGCCCGGCACCGGTAACGTGGATTGCGGCAATAGATCGGTAATTTTGAATTTATCGGGATCGGCGGGGGCGACCAGCAACACACCGCGCACGCGATGGCGCAGTTCCGCAAGCGCCGCAACGCTGGCGAGGCACCCGAAACTATGCGCGACAAGATAATTGTCGGTGTGCTGACCGACAGCATTATCGATCGCATCCACCCAGCTGCGAAGATTGGGTTGCTGCCATTGCGGTAACGTAATACGAGTGGCATTAGGCAGGCGCTGTTGCCACCGGCTCTGCCAATGCTGGTCGCCACTGTTGCCGAGGCCCGGTACGATAATGATGCGAGTCATCACGGCTTCCAATTCGATAGCAATTGCAAAGCAGCATAAAAAGATGAGCGATAAATGAAAAATATTATTTTTGGCTGAGCTTATAACGTCGCATTGTCGGCGCCACTCATGCGACAGCCATGCGGTTGCGCGTGCACTCCCATAACAAATCGCACATCACTAATTTCTCGTGCCAGTCGCCTTCGAGTACCCAATCGGTCAGTGTGGCGGCCACATCGGGGTACTGAATAGCGGCGGTGCCATGGTCGGTGTTCAGCCATTCTCCGATATTCGTCTCGGTCAATTCGTTCACCGCGTGGCCCCAGCCAAGTTGTTGCAGCGCAAAGGCGTTGGATAATTGCTCCATCTGGCCCTTAACCGGTTTCACTAATGCAGGGATGCCCATATGCAGGCATTCGCTGACTAATTCGAAACCGGCATTGCAGATCACGGCTTCGGCGTTGCGCAAATCATCGCGAAAGCCATGAAGATTAGTACGACGCAGGCTGACATTTTCATCGTCGGCATTGATTAGATCCGGTGAATATTGCACAAATTTAAAATCGCGAAATTTTTTTAATAGCGATGTGACGAAGCGCTGCTGTTCGAAAGGTAAATACACCAGCACATGCCGGCGTCCAACGCGCTGTAAATGTGTGTCGATGATCGGCGGCAAAATGTCGGTATCAAAGTGATGCCAATGCAATCCAATCGGAATATCCACGGGCGCAAACCATTTCATCACCAGCTCGCTCGCGATATTGCCGCCGGTGCGTGGAATATTTTCGCTGAACGCGTATTGGTGACCGATGCCGATGCAGGTTTTATTACTCAACTTGGCAGCCCAGGCGGTGACCGGCTCGAAATCGCTGATTACCACATCGTACGAATTCACATCGAGCGCGCGTACATCGCGAATAAATTGCAGTGCGTGCGTTTGTGCAATGGTCGGTCCGTATAGTACCGCGCCGTTTTGCTGCACCATCGTCAAGCCGCGGCGATACTCGAAATCGCCGAATATTTCCATGTCGAATAATTTCTCACGCTCGCGCCCGGAGAGCAGAAATGTTACGTCGGCGCCGCGCGCTTTCAAATGTGCGGCCATCTTGCGCGCACGGCTGATGTGACCGTTGCCGGTGCCCTGAATACCGTACAGAATTTTCATGCGTGTGCTGCCTTGAGGACGTTATTCAAATAGAGGGGATTCGAGCTAAAGCGGTAGCGCGATGGCGTCATTGATTAACCATGCGATGCTGCTGCCGATCGCGGCGCCAGCGAGTATGTCGGTGGGAAAATGCACGCCGAGCACGACGCGCGAAACACCGACGCAGCTCGCCCACAAATACATTGGGACGGCGAGCGTAGGGAAGTAAATCGTAACGAGGCCGGCGAGTAGGAATGCACCGCAGGTATGGCCGGATGGGAAGCTGAAGCGATCGGATGCAGTGATAACACTGTGGAAACTCGGAATGGCTTCGGGCGGGCGTTTACGCTGACAGGTATTTTTTAGAATCCAATACAGCGGTCGCTCGATACTGAACGCTATCGCCGTCACAACAAAAAGGTGTGGGCCGTGTTCGCGGTCAATCAGCAGAATCAGACTTGGCAGCAATACCTGCATCAATCCGTCGCCGCTGCGCGAAAACGCGCGTGCGGCTGCTATCCAGAGTTGACGATGGCGGCGATGCAGAAACCAAAGCAGCATGCGCAAATCGTACGGGTAGATGCCGTGGTGGTAGAAGCTATGAAACCAACGCGTTCTGTTCATCATGCATGCAGCCTGCAACTGAGGGATTGCAAACACGTGACGCGTTGATGACAGTTTTATGAAATACGCTGAGCGATTATTCATCGGCTGCGATGGATTCGCACACGATGGAATTCAAATGGCTGTGCTGCGCATTAATTACACCACGCGTGGGCATTTTCGGGGTGGTTGGCGCGCGGTATTCGCCGCATGCTGCGAAGCAGTAAGTCACAAGGGTATGAAAACTATGAATCGAAAAGGTATGAGAGCAATGAATAAGAAAATTATCGCTATGTTGTTACTGACTTCCGGATTTTCTACGTTAATTCCGTTCGCGTACGCCGAATCCAAGCCGCCGGTTGCCGCAACGCAGAAGCGGATCAATTTTATGATGCTGACCGTAGCGGATCTTGCTCGCGCCGAGTCCTTTTATACGCGTGCACTCGGTATGAAAGTCGTATTGCGGCCGCAGGATGAAGTTGCCTTGAATATTTCCGGCGATATTAATTCGCCAGAGCCTTTGCTTTTTTTGAAGAAGGTCAGCGATGCCAAATCGCAACCTGAAGATGCGGCGGGCATCGGTTTGCAGGTGCCGGATGTCGCAGCCGTTGTCGATCAAGTTCGCGCTAGCGGTTACACAATCGCTAAAGCCGCGGAAGCCCCCCTTGTTGTCAGTGCTCCTGGCGTAAAACCCGTTGTGACAATGACGAAAGCGTTGGTGCGGGATCCCGATGGTTACATCATCGAACTGGTTCAGTTGCGAACGATGTAGATCTTGAGTCTGCGCAAACCCCGGCAATGCGGTTTGCGCAGTCCTCATTTCATTAAATCAACGCGACGGTGCTTTTAACTCTTGATGTAAAGAACCGCGCCATCGATCTGCGGATACTCTTCGCTGGTCCAATCGATTAAATCCGCATCGAGCTTTTTCGCGCATTTTTCCGCAAGCGCATAAAACGGCGAACGGCCTGGATCGGCAATCGCGATGCGTTTAGCGCCGGCATCGAGCGCACGATCGATCAGTTTGTACAGCGGCTTGACCATTTCATCCCAAAAGCAAATATCCGAACCGATGATGGTGTGCACATCGTTCAGTACCTTGCCTTTTACCGATTTAAAATCGCCGTGGTGCGTATCGACTTTAACGTCGTTCAACTGCGCATGGGCATGCAGGAAAGGGAATACCGCGTCGTCGGCGTCGACGCCGGTCACTTTCGATTTGAATGTGCGTGCGCAATAAATACCGCCAAGCCCCCAGCCGCAACCGACATCGAGCACGCGTTTACGTTTCGGTAACGGATGTTGTTCGAGAAAATCCATCAATAAATCAGCCGAAGGCCAATGTTTGTTGCCGTGAATCGACGCGATATGGCCATCGCGGCGCAATTTGCGCATCTCCGGATGGCTGGCAGTCATGCGCTGGATATTAAAGCGTTCGAATTGTTGTTTGCTGGACACGGCGAACTCCGATGGCTCGGTTTAATAGGAGCGTGGATTCTAGCGGATAATGTGGTGAATTGAAGCATGGTGTTATGTTGCAGATAAATGACGATGGCAGTAGTCTGCGCGGCGCTGTGATTATTCAAAACAGCCGGTTCGAAGTAATAATTCGAGCCTCGAAATCAAGTCGTTAAATCAAAGGAACGGGAATGGCAAATTTACTGGTGACTGGAGGCGCAGGCTTTATCGGTGCGAACTTCGTGCACTATTGGGTGAAGCATTATCCGGGCGACAAGTTGGTCGTCCTCGATGCGCTGACGTACGCCGGTAATCGCCATAATCTGACGCCGGTGCAGACCAATAATGTGCAGCTGGTGGTCGGCGATATCAACGACACGGCATTGGTCGAAAAATTATTGCGCGATCACGGTGTCGATACGCTGGTGCATTTCGCTGCGGAAAGCCATGTCGATCGCTCGATCACCGGTCCGGATGCATTCGTCACCACCAATGTTGTCGGCACGCATAGTTTGTTGAAGGCGGCGCGTTCGGTCTGGCTGAGCGGCAGCGGTGTCGCACATCGCTTCCATCACATTTCGACCGACGAAGTATTCGGCTCGTTGAATCCCAGCGATCCGGCGTTTCGCGAGGACAATCAATATCAACCGAATAGCCCGTATTCGGCGAGCAAAGCGGGTTCCGATCATCTAGTGCGCGCGTATCACCATACATATGGTTTGCAGGTCACGACGAGCAACTGCTCGAACAATTACGGGCCGTTTCATTTTCCGGAAAAATTGATTCCGCTGTGCATTACCAATTTGTTGCTCGGTAAACCGCTGCCGGTTTACGGCAATGGCCGCAATATTCGCGATTGGCTGTACGTCGAAGATCACGCGTATGGCATCGATCTGGTGCTGAAGAAAGGCCGAGTTGGCGAAACGTATAACATCGGCGGCAATAACGAGTGGACCAACATCGATGTCGTGCACGAGTTGTGCAAAACCATCGATGCCGAATTCGCTGCTGATTCGCAATGGGCGAAGCAATTTCCCGCAGCGCTTGCGGCGCAGCAACGTGCGAGCAGCGAATCCATTGTGTTCGTCACCGATCGACCCGGCCACGATCAGCGTTATGCGATCGATGCGACGAAGGCCCGTGACGAATTGGGTTTTTCTCCGCGCGAATCGTTTGCCACCGGATTAAATAAAACCGTGCGCTGGTATCTGGAAAATGCCGCGTGGTGGCAGGCGGTATTGGATGGAAGTTATCGCGTTTAATGCGAACAAAAAAGGGGCGCCAATGGCGCCCTTTTTTTATGTGCGAATCTTCATGTTCAATCGTCTATTGGCAAATCGAGAGCGTTTAACAATCTCGATAATGTTCACGATAACGTTCGCGCAGCGGCACTTTATGCAACTTTCCGGTAGCGGTGTGCGGCAACTCGTCCACCGCAACGATGTCGTCCGGCAGCCACCATTTGGCAACTCGCGTCGATAGGTGATTAAGAATCGATTGCTTATCCAGCGTGCGATTCTCTTCCAGCACCACTAATAACAACGGCCGCTCATCCCATTTTTTATGCGGCACGCCGACTACGCAGGCTTCATAAACATCCGAATGACTTAATGCGGCGTTTTCCAGCTCGATCGAACTGATCCATTCGCCGCCGGATTTCACCACATCTTTTTTGCGATCGACGATGCGTACATAGCTGTCGCGATCGATCGTCGCGACATCGCCGGTGTCGAACCAGCCGTCGATCGTCGCATCGGCATCGGCGCGAAAATAACGTTGTACTACCCATGAGCCGCGCACGCGTAATTGTCCCGAATGCTTGCCGTCGTGCGGCAGTGGTTGATCATCCTCACCGAATATTTCGGCTTCGACGCCATAGATCGGTCGGCCGGCTGAAATTTGAATGCTGTTCAATTCATCGATAGGCATCGAAGCGATGGTGGCGGGTTTGCTGCCGAACGTGGCGATCGGGCTGGTCTCGGTCATACCCCACAGCGGCATCAGATACACGTTATGTTTGTCGCGCAATGCTTCCACCAATGCGAGCGGTGACGCCGCGCCGCCGCAGCCGATCACGATATCTTCCGGTAATTTTTTGCCCGCTTTA
>CBFHCK010000023.1:0-14672 GCA_965653955.1 uncultured Spongiibacteraceae bacterium | reverse complement strand
CGTTGTTATCTCGATTTATACGCGCGTGCCGGTAAACGCGGCGGCGCATGGATGGATAATTGCCGCTCGCGCCGCCGCAATCGCGATGGCAGCGTGCAATTGCCGGTCGCATTTTTAACGTGCAACTTCACGCCGCCCACCGCTGAATTACCGTCGCTGCTTACTCATGCGGAAGTGACGACGCTGTTTCATGAATTCGGTCATGGCCTGCATCACATGCTGACGCGAATCGACGTGATGCCGGTGTCGGGCATTAATGGCGTCGCGTGGGATGCGGTCGAACTGCCGAGTCAGTTTTTAGAGAACTGGTGCTGGGAACCGGAAGCGATTCCGTTGATTTCGGGTCACTACCAAACCGGTGAACCGTTGCCGCAGGTACTGCTCGACAAAATGCTCGCCGCGAAAAATTTCCAATCCGGTTTGTTCATGATGCGGCAGCTCGAATTCGCGCTGTTCGATTTCAAATTGCATCGCACCATTTTTAATGCACAGCAAGAAGGCAGCGCGGCGCAGTCCCAACCGATTCAGGATGTAATCGATGAAGTGCGCAGTGCAGTCTCGGTTTATACGCTGCCGGCATTTAACCGTTTTCAACACAGCTTCACGCATATTTTTGCCGGCGGTTATGCGGCCGGGTATTACAGCTATAAATGGGCGGAAGTGCTTTCGGCGGATGCGTATGGTGCGTTCGAGGAAGAAGGTATTTTCAATCGCGATACCGGCCAGCGTTTTTTGCGCGAAATTCTCGAATGTGGTGGCGCGCGAGAACCGATGGCGCTCTTCGTCGCGTTTCGCGGGCGCAAGCCTGCCGTCGATGCGTTGCTGCGCCATAGCGGCATTGGAGTACAGGCAGCATGAAACAACAGCGCCGTTTTATCGCCGGTGCGGTGTGTCCGCGTTGTGCACAGATGGACAAGATCGTCATGTACGACGATGAACACGGTCAGCGCGTGCGCGAGTGTGTCGAGTGCGGATATCGGGATGCGCTGGATGCAGCAGGCAAGCCGATCGAGTTGCCGACACGCGTCAATCAGCCGCGCATCGGCGAGCAGACGCTCGCGCATGAAGATGAAGTATCGGTGGTGCGAGTGCTGGATATTAATTCCGGTTTGAATCGCCGGGATCATTGACGCTCGTTTATTAATATTGAGCATGGAGATATCGGTGGCTAAAAATTGGCCAGATCGGTTTTTCTTTTCAAGTGCCTCTCAAGTTTTTCGTTTCTAAACGTACCATTTCATTTACAAAGTATTGATTTTTGCCTATAGATTCGCCCAGTAATTGTGTGGCATAAGCGATTTAGTCGTGGTTATAATCCGCGACGTTATGTCGCACCCCTCCTTATGTCCGCGACCTACGCCCCGCTGCAGCGATTCTGCAGCTACTAATAAGAACAATATCTGCTTCAGCACAATGCTCGATGTAGATCGGCAGCAAATTGGTATTGCCTCGATTGTTTTTGTGTACCGGGCGTTAGCGCGGGCCTAAGGGCCAACTCAACACAATAACCTTGGAGACACGGGAGATGTACCAAAAAGCGAAGCAGCTTTCCCAGCTAGCGCTTGGTCCTGTGCTGTTGTTACTCAGCCTGGTCGCTACCGATGTATGGGCAGAAGAAGCTGAGTCCTGGCGGCGACGGTTCCAATTGAATCTGACCAAAGGCGTCACCGAGGTCGGCGAAAAAATTTACGACTTGCACATGTTTGTTATCTGGGTGTGCGTCGGCATCGCAGTAGTCACTTTCGGCGTGATGTTTTATACGGTATTCGCGCATCGCAAATCGCGTGGTGCAGTGGCCGCACATTTTCACGAGAGCACTACGCTTGAAATTGCCTGGACCGTAGTCCCCTTCATCATCCTCGTCGTATTAGCCGTTCCAGCCACTGGCACTCTCTTGCAGGTATACGACACGAAAAACGCCGATCTCGATGTGATGGTTACCGGCTATCAGTGGAAGTGGAAATACGAATACATCGACGCTGACGGTAATAACGTCAGTTTCTTCAGTTCGTTGCGCACCCCGCAATCCGAAATTTATAACGAAGAGCCGAAAGGCCAGGATTATCTGCTCGAAGTCGACGAGCCTCTCTATCTCCCCGTCAACAAAAAAGTTCGCTTTCTGGTCACCGCCAACGATGTATTGCACGCATGGTGGGTACCGGAGCTAGCGGTCAAGCGCGATGCCATCCCCGGCTTTATCAATGAAGCGCACGCGACGCCGTTGAAAACCGGCATTTATCGTGGCCAATGCGCAGAGCTATGCGGTCGCGATCACGGCTTTATGCCGATCGTCGTGAACGTTGTCTCTGAGAATGAATACAACGAATGGCTCGGCAAAAAGAAGGCCGAATCCGCTGAACTGAAAGCGCTGATGGAAAAACAATTTACGCTGGCCGAGCTGACCGAGCGCGGCAAAGGTGTTTACGACCGTGCCTGTGTGGCATGTCATGGCGTGAACGGCGAAGGCGGTGTGGGTAAAGCGATCGCGAAAAGCCCGCTGGCAACCGGCGACCTGAAAGCGCATCTCGACATTGTGGTTAACGGCAAACCGGGCACCGCGATGCAGGCGTTTGGCGCGCAGTTAAATGATGTCGATCTCGCTGCGGTGGTCACGTACCAGCGCAACGCGTTCGGCAATAACATGGGCGATACCGCGCAGCCGGTTGACGTCTACAAATTCAAGAAAGGTCAGTAAGGGGAATCACTATGGCTACGACCCACGCTGGTGATCATCATCACGGACCTGCGAAAGGTTTAATGCGTTGGATTTTCACCACCAACCATAAAGATATCGGCACGCTGTATCTGTGGTTCAGTTTCGCCATGTTCATCCTGGGCGGTTCGTTCGCGATGATTATTCGCGCCGAATTATTCCAGCCTGGCTTGCAACTCGTGCGTCCGGAATTCTTCAACCAGATGACGACGATGCATGGTCTGGTGATGGTGTTCGGCGCCATCATGCCGGCGTTCGTCGGTCTCGCGAACTGGATGATTCCGCTGATGATCGGTGCGCCCGATATGGCGCTGCCGCGGATGAACAACCTCAGTTTCTGGATTCTCCCATTCGCATTCGCAATGCTGGCATCGACGCTGTTTATGGAAGGCGGTGCGCCGAATTTTGGCTGGACATTCTACGCGCCGTTGTCGACGACCTACGCGCCGCCGAGCGTGACGTTCTTCATCTTCGCGGTGCACATCATGGGCGCCTCGTCGATTATGGGTTCGATCAACATCATCGCGACGATCATCAACCTGCGCGCGCCCGGCATGACCTACATGAAAATGCCGTTGTTCGTATGGACCTGGTTCATCACCGCGTTCCTGCTCGTCGCGGTAATGCCGGTACTCGCCGGTGCAGTAACGATGATGCTGATGGATATCCATTTCGGCACGTCGTTCTTCTCGGCCGCCGGTGGTGGTGATCCAGTGCTGTTCCAGCACGTGTTCTGGTTCTTCGGTCACCCTGAGGTTTACATCATCATCCTGCCGGGTTTCGGCGTGGTTTCTCAAATCATTCCGACCTTCGCGCGCAAACCGCTGTTCGGTTATGCATCGATGGTGTACGCGACCGCTTCGATCGCATTCCTGTCGTTCATCGTGTGGGCTCACCACATGTATACGGTCGGCATGCCGATTACCGGCGAGTTGTTCTTCATGTACGCGACGCTGCTGATTGCAGTGCCGACCGGCGTGAAGGTATTCAACTGGATCACGACGATGTTTCGTGGCTCGATGACGTTCGAAACGCCGATGCTGTTCTCGATAGCGTTCGTCTTCTTGTTCACTGTAGGCGGTCTTTCCGGCGTGATGCTGGCGATGGCGCCGGTGGACTTCCAGTACCACGATACGTATTTCGTCGTCGCCCACTTCCATTACACGATGGTGGCTGGCGCAATTTTCTCGATGTCCGCATCGGTGTACTACTGGCTGCCGAAATGGTGCGGCCGTATGTATAACGAAACATTGGGTAAAACCCAATTCTGGATTTCATTCCTCGGTTTCAACCTGACGTTCTTCCCGCAGCACTTCATCGGGTTGGCCGGTATGCCGCGTCGTATTCCCGATTACGCGTTGCAGTTCGCGGATTTCAATATGATGTCCTCGATCGGTGCGTTTATTTACGGCGCGAGCCAGATATTGTTCCTGTTCAACGTGGTCAGCACCGTGCGCTCGGGCAAGCCGATCAACGATCCGAAAGTATGGGAAGGCGCGCAAGGTCTCGAATGGACCGTACCGACACCAGCGCCGTATCACACTTTCACCACACCGCCCGAAGTGAAGTAATTCGGACGCCTGGAGGCCGTAAGGCCTCCGCGAAAACAGCGGAACTGGGAAATGGCAAACAGCCCTATCGCAAAAACGACGATCAAGCTGTCGGTCATCGCGATCGGCATGTTCGCGTTTGTATTTGTAGTGATGGTGCCGTTGTACGACACGCTTTGTCAGGCACTCGGTCTGAACGGCAAATACAGCGGAAAAAAGTACGATGTAGTTCAGGCGAAGGTCGACCAAAATCGCACGGTTAAGGTCCAGTTCGTCGCCGCGAATGCCGAAGGCATGCCGTGGCAATTCGGGCCGGTGCAGCCGGCCATAACAGTCCATCCCGGCGCGGTAACGACAATCGAGTACTACGCGAAGAATGTTACTGGCAAGGATATGGTGGCGCAGGCGGTGCCGAGTTTTGTACCGGGGCGTGCGGCACAGTATTTCCATAAAACCGAATGTTTTTGTTTTCAGCGACAACCGTTGAAGTCGGGCGAAGAAATAAAAATGGCCGTGCAATTCATTGTCGACCAGTCATTGCCGGCAGAAGTCAGCGAAATCACTTTGTCGTACACGATCTTTGATGTCACGGCGATGGATGCGACCGATAAAGGCGTAGCCAATCGATAGCGTTTAGAAAAACGATCTGCGACGGCATAGCCGGAGCAAAAGAGCGGAGACACATAGCATGGCAAGTCATGGCAATACTTCGGGACACGAGCATTACTACGTTCCCGACCAGAGCAAGCTGGCGATTTGTGCTGCAGCAGGATTATTCCTGTCGGTGTTCGGTGGGGCCAAAGTCATTATGGATACCCATCTGCCGGCAGGTACCGAAACCAACTCCGGGTTCATCTTATTTGCCGGACTGACATTATTCATTGCCACGCTTTTCGCGTGGTTCCGCACCACCATTTTAGAAAACCGAGCCGGCATGAACAGCGCGCAATTAAAGCGCTCATATGTGATCGGTATGCAGTGGTTTATTTTCTCGGAAGTCATGTTCTTCTTCGCATTTTTCGGCGCGCTGTTTTATGTGCGCGTTCTGTCGGGCCCATGGCTTGGCAGCGAAGGCGCGAACTCGATGAATTACCTGTTGTGGGGCGATTTCAAATATCAATGGCCGATGATGGAAACACCACAGCAAGCTGTTGGTGTCGCGAAGCAATACATGGCGAATAACGGCACATTCAGCGGTCCGCACGAAAACTTGTCGTTCCCCGGTTGGGACAAAATGTTCCATTGGTTGCCGCTCTGGAACACGATCGTACTGTTATCGTCGAGCTTCACCGTGCATCTCGCGCACATGGGCATCAAGAATAACAATCGTGGCCAATTGAAGTTCTGGCTCGGCGTGACGGTACTGCTCGGATTTATTTTCGTGTTCTTGCAATACCGTGAATACCACGAAGCCTTTGTCGAGTTAGGGCTGACGCTGAAATCCGGTATTTACGGCACTACGTTCTTCATGTTGACGGGTTTTCACGGTTTTCACGTGATCATGGGCGCGACGATTCTTTTAGTGCAGTTCCTGCGCGCTAGCGTCGCAGGTCATTTTAGTGCTGACGATCAATTCGGATTCGAAGCAGCCTCGTGGTACTGGCACTTTGTCGATGTGGTGTGGGTGGGCTTGTTCCTGTTCGTATATATCCTGTAAGGGTTATTGCGTCGATCCGTGGGAAGCGCGTTGCGCATCCCACGGTGCTCTCGATCCGAGCTGTCCCGTATAAACTCCGTAAATCAAAAACCCCATCAGCAGCGCCGCCAGGCACAAACGCACAGTGAGTGAATTCCAAGTGCGAAACGTCGTGCCTTGGTCTTTCAATAGAAATGCTAAACCGCTGAACAGGCTCACCAATAGAGCAATGAACAGCACGATGATGACGACCTTAAGCCACATGACACGCACCTCGGATTTGCGTAACGCCCGCAGTATACACAAACGTCTCGCCTGATCTGATTCGTTACTTAACCTGATGCTGTGCCGATATTGCCGATGACTTTGCAGTGGAAAATAAATGCACCGCTCACCGTTTTTACGGCGCTGTTTCTCGCGTTGTTTCTGGCATTGGGTAATTGGCAATTACAGCGTGCGGAACAAAAGCGCGCTGCAATTACGGCATTAGAGTCGAGTGGAGATTCGGCGCCGGTCGAGCTTTCGCAGCTTAACGACGCGCCGATGTATGCACGCGTGACCGCGCTGGGGCGTTTCGATAATGCGCATAGCTTTCTGCTCGACAATCGCATTTCGCAGGGGCGGTTTGGGTACGAAATCATTACGCCCTTTCAGGCGCGTGGTGTCGATAAAGCCGTACTCGTTAATCGTGGCTGGATCGAAGGCGATCCATCGCGTTTGCAGCGCCCTGTCATCGCGCCGATAGAGGGCGATGTAAAAATCAGCGGAACCGTTTATCGCGATACGGCGCGGATACATTTTGTAGCGACAACCAGCGAATCGGTGTGGCCGCAATTGATTCAGAATTTGCAGATCGACGCGTTGCAGACTCAGCTTGGAGCCGAATTGATTCCTTTCGTCATTCGGCTCGACCAAAATAGTCCGGGGGCCTATCGCGCCGAATGGCCGATGTTCAATATCGGCTTCGGTCCCGAACGACACATCGCCTACGCGGTCACATGGTTCGCGATGGCGTTGACGTTAACCATGATGTGGTTGCTGCTGAGCAGCAATCTCTGGCAGTTGATCCGGAGTAAACGAACTGATGACTAACGAAGTGGGATCGCCAACGGGCGCTCAACCGAAACGCAATCGATATGTGCCGGCAATCATTTTCGGCTCTTTGATTCTAGTGATACTCGCCTCGACGCTGTTGTTCCGTGCGGCGGTGTCGGGACAAGTCGATTTACCGGGGCTGCTCGGAACAAAAAATAACGGTGTGCTCATCAAGCCGCCGCAACCGATCGCCGAATTGCCGTTGCGCAACGCCGACGGGTCGACGTTCGATTATGCGAAGCAGCCGAAGCTGTGGAGTATCGTGATTCCGGTGAATGGACATTGCGATGCGCAATGCGAACAGACGTTATATCAAACCCGGCAAATTCATATCGCGCTTGGCAAACATACCGAGCGTGCGCGCCGCTATTTGCTGACGTCACAGTTTCCACTTGATGCGAAATTTGAAAACCTGTTGCAGGAACACCCCAATTTGGTCGTGCTCAATACGAGCTCCGCGGATTATTCGAATTATTTTGCGCGCATCGATTTGAATCCGGCGGCAAATCATCAGTATTTGCTAATCGATCCGAACGGCTGGTTGATGATGTATTACCAGCCGGAACACGATTACAAAGCGGTGATTAAAGATTTGAAGTTTTTGATTTCGAATTCGTCAGAGCAGGAAGGTAATTAATGGCGTTTTTCAACCGCTCTGAAAATCGTAAGCAGGGTTTTTCGCTGGCGTTGATTGCAACGCTGCTGGCCGTTGTCGTGGTGGGGCTCGGCGCTTTCACTCGGCTCACACATGCGGGCCTCGGCTGCCCCGACTGGCCAGGTTGCTATGGGCATGTATGGGCGCCGCAAGCCGATCATGAAATCGAACGCGCAAACGAATTATGGCCGGACATGCCGGTGCAGCTCGATAAAACCTGGCCGGAGATGGTGCATCGCTATTTTGCAGGGGCATTGGTGATACTGACATTGTCGCTGGTAGTGTTGGCGTTTAAACACCGCCATCGACCCGCACAACCGTTCAAGCTGCCGATCTTTATTTTTCTATTCATTATTCTGCAAGCATTATTCGGCATGTGGACGGTGACACTGAAGCTGTGGCCACAAATTGTCACGCTGCATCTGCTCGGCGGTTTTACGATGCTGAGCCTGTTATGGCTATTAACGCTGCGGTTGAATAACGAATGTTGGCGGTTGGCAGATCGCGATCTTGGGCGTGTGCTCGGGTTGCGCGGATGGGCATTGCTGGGACTCGTTATCGTGGTGGCGCAAATCAGTCTGGGCGGTTGGACCACATCGAATTATGCGGCGCTTGCGTGCCCGGATTTCCCCACATGTCATCAGCAGTGGTTGCCGGATATGGATTTCTCCAGCGGCTTCAATTTACTTCAGCATATCGGCCCGAATTATCTCGGCGGTGTCATGGATAATGCGGCTCGCACCGCCATTCATTTTTCACATCGTATCGGCGCAATCGCGGTGACGCTTTATCTCGGCGTTCTGATTTGGAAATTATTTGCGCAGGTCGCCTTGCCCGAAACGCGCCGCATCGCCTTGGTTGTGCTCGCGCTGCTCGTCGTGCAGCTCGCGCTTGGTATCGCTAATGTGGTGCTCGATTTTCCGCTCGCGGTCGCGGTCGCGCACAACTTGACCGGTGCGTTACTATTGCTGGCCCTGATCACGCTCAATCACCGCGTGTTCACCGCGCAACCGATATAAAGAGAGATTCCCATGGCGAAATCCGCCACCCCCGCGCTTGCGACATCAGCGACTTGGCGCGATTACTACGAACTGTGCAAGCCGCGTGTTGTGCTGTTAATGCTGTTGACCTCAGTTATCGGCATGTTCATGGCAACGCCTGGCATGGTGCCGTGGCAGATATTGTTATTCGGCAATCTCGGCATTGCACTGTGTGCAAGCTCCGCCGCTGCGGTTAATCACCTCGTCGATCGTCGCATCGATCTGATCATGGCGCGCACACATAATCGCCCGGTTGCGCAGGGTCGTGTGGATACGGCGCACGCCATCGTATTCGCGTTGATTCTCGGCATTGCCGGCATGGCGATGCTGATTTTGCTGATCAATCAATTAACCGCATGGCTCACGCTTGCCTCGCTGCTCGGTTATGCGGTGGTGTACACGATGTGGCTTAAGCGCGCGACGCCGCAAAATATAGTCATTGGTGGATTAGCCGGTGCGGCACCCCCGCTGCTCGGCTGGACTGCAGTGACAGGTTCGATCGATGGTCATGGTTTATTGCTGGTGCTGATTATTTTTGCGTGGACGCCGCCGCATTTCTGGGCGCTGGCCGTACATCGGCGCGACGATTATGCAAAGGCCGATATTCCAATGCTGCCGGTCACGCACGGCATTCGCTACACCAAGATCCATACATTGCTATACACGCTGATTTTATTTGCCGTCACGCTAATGCCCTATGCGACACATATGAGCGGTCCGCTGTATCTGATCGGCGCGATCGCCCTGGGTATCGGTTTTCTGTATTGGGCCATCGTCATGCTGATCGGAAAAAATCCGGATGCGGCAATGCAGACTTTCCGCTATTCGATTGTTTATCTGATGGCGCTATTCGTCATCATGTTGCTCGATCACTATTTGTATCCCGCGCAATTGATGTTTGAGATGCAACGCTGATGAATCAACCGCAACCGATCCGTGGCGCCGACAAAAATCGGCGAGGCATAAAAGCAACGGTTATTTTTCTCTGCATCGTTATTTTTTTAATTGTCGGCAGCTTCGTTTATACGATGGTCAAGCCACGCCCGCTTAGCGATGCGGCGTTGCGTGCCAACAACGCTTATATGTTCGAGCAGCCGCGAGATTTAGGTGAATTTGCGTTAGTGGATGACGAGAATCAGCCATTTACGATCGCATCGCTGCAACACAAATGGACCCTGTTATTTTTCGGGTACACCTATTGCCCGGATATTTGTCCGACGACGATGGCATCGCTGAGCCAGTTCTACAGCAAGCTTGAACCCGAGTATGCGAAGGACACGCAAATCGTGATGGTAAGCGTCGATCCCGCTCGCGATACACCGGAAAAGCTGCGGCAATATGTGCGTTATTTCAATCCGCAGTTCAGAGGTGTTACCGGCGAGTTTCTCGCATTGCAGCAATTCGCGACATCGTTAAACATTCCGTTTCGCAAAGTGCCGAATGGCGGTGACAACTATCAAATTGATCATAGTGGCAGCATCGCCATCATCAACCCAAATGGCCACTACGTCGGTTTTTTCAAAGCTCCGCATGGTGTTGAAAAATTAGTGCAGAACTACCAGTCCATTCGCGTCACGCACGAATAATTCCACCAGTTCGAATATCACCATTCGATAACATTTAGCGATACGGTTCAATCGAAAATGATTTTCGTCGTTTGTCGATAGGACAATCGAATTGCAACGCGATGGCGCGCAATGCGAGCGCATCGCCGCCGCGGCCGTAGCGATAATCGCCAACTACCGGTAAACCGATACTCGCGAGATGGCGGCGAATCTGATGCTTTCTGCCAGTAATTAATGTCATCGCCAATACGCTGCGACGCGTTGCGCTATCGCAGCCGATAACAGTGAATTCGCTAATACTTGGTTTGCCGTCGAGTTCGGATTCAATGCGTTGCGAATGACCGATTGCCCCCGCCATACCTTCGACGATGACACTGTATTTCTTTTCGATATCGCGTTTCTGCCATAGCGCGGAAAATGCTGCAGCCGCTTTCGATGTATGCGCTATCAACATCAAGCCTTCGGCTTCTCGATCGAGGCGATGAACCAAAAAACATTTGCGCGCGGGCGAAAAATATTTTTCGCACCAACGCAAGAGCGAGCAGTGATCACCATATTTCGTACCCTGCGCGAGCATTTGCGCGGGTTTATTCCAGATACTGTATTCGCGCTCATCGGCAATTAATTGAGGCGCCGATACTTCGCGCCGCAAAACTTCTTCGTCGTAATAAAGTGAAACCTGATCACCGCGCTTCAACATATGCGTCGCACGCCGCAAACGTTTTTCAGCGCGGCCGCTCCGCAACCAGCCCGCGCCTTTATTCAATGCATCTTTTATACGGCCTTTGGGTAGGCCGGTTAGCGCTGCCAGCGCATCGACAGCAGTGATATTGTCGCCATCGATCGTCAGATGAAATTCGCGCGCGCTCATGCTGTTTTCCAGCTGCGCGTGCCGAGCGAAACGATGAACGCGAGTGCTGCGACCAGCACCACCGACGCGCCGGTCGGCGTGTCGAGCCAGATCGAAAAGGCGATTCCTGCGATCACCGAGACGATGCCGGCAGCGATGGCGAGAACAGCCATTTGTTCCGGAGTACGCGCCCATGGTCGCGCGATGTTGGCTGGAATAATTAACAACGCGGTAATTAATAATACGCCGACGACTTTCATCGCCACCGCAACCAGCAGCGCGAGCAAAATTAATTGCAGTAATCGCAAGCGCGCCACGGGCAGGCCTTCCACCATCGCGAGTTCAGCATGCACCGTCATTGCGAGCAGACGATTCCAGTAACGCAACAACAGCGCGCTGATGACGATCGCAATCGCGAACATCAGTATTAAGTCTTCGCGCGTCACCGCGAGCAAATCACCAAATAAATAAGCGTTAAGGTCGACACGATTTTCGCTGAAGCTGATAGCGACCAAACCGAGAGCGAGGCTGCCGTGCGAAATAATGCCGAGCAAACTATCCGCGCTCAATTGCGGCCGATTTTGCAGAGCCGCCAATACAGCACCGACGATGATCGCGACGCCGAATACGGTCCACCACGGATCGATGTGCAGCATTAATCCCAACGCAGTGCCGAGCAATGCCGAGTGCGCGAGAGTGTCGCCGAAATAGGCGAGTCGTTGCCACACGACGAGCGTGCCCAGCGGTGCGGCGACGGTTGCCACTAATACTCCGGCTGCAAGCGCGTACAACAAAAAATCAGGCATTGCGCTGCTCCCCTTGTACACAGCCATGCAAATCGTGCTGATGATTATGATGGTGTTGATAGGGAGCCAGCGCGTGTACGCCAACCTCGCCGAACAATGCCCGATAGGCGGGATCACTGCCGACATGCTGAGGGTGGCCTTCACAGCAAATGTGCTGATTCAGGCACAACACATGATCGGTTTGCGCCATCACCCAATGCAGATCATGCGACACCATCAGCACACCACAGCGATGACGCTCGCGCACCGTCCCGATCAGATCGTACATCGCGGTTTGACCCGCTAGATCTACACCTTGCGCGGGCTCATCGAGTACCAGCAAATTGGGATTGCGCAATAATGCACGCGCGAGCAGTACGCGCTGCAACTCGCCGCCGGACAATGCTTGTAGCGCCGTTGTTTCCACGCCGCGCATATCGACTTCATCGAGTGCCGTTGCGATCGTTGCTGCTGTCGCCCCACCCAGTTGCAAAAAACGCAGTGTTGTCAGTGGCAATCCGGGCTCGACGTGCAGCCGCTGCGGCATGTAACCGATACGTAGCCCGGCGGGCCGCACCACATTGCCGCTGGATGGCGCAATTAAACCGAGTGCAATTTTTAGCAGTGTCGATTTACCCGCACCATTGGGGCCGATGACGGTGACAATTTCGCTTTCGTTCAGTGTCAGTGAAACGTGATCGAGAATGACTTTTTGTTCGCCGCGAACCGAGATGTGATCGAGTGTCAGCAACGCCTTATTCATTGCGACGCCCCTGACAATTTGGACATAGGCCAAGGATTTCGACGCTCGCGCTGTGCTCGCTGAAACGCGCTGCCCTTGCCGCCTGATCGATGGCGCCGCCGATGTTTCCGTCCGACATTTCAATCGCGATTGCGCATTCGCGGCAGATTAGAAAATGGCTGTTGTGATACGCATGCGGCTGTGTGCAGCCAATAAAAGCATTCAGCGAATTGATGCGATGGACGAGTCCGTGTTCCTGCAGAAATTCGAGAGCTCGATATACCGTAGGCGGTGCCTGGCGTTTTGAGTGCCGTGCCGGATTTTCACTAAGCAGTTCCAGAATGGCGTAGGCGCCGAGCGGTTTGTGGCTCTGCCAGACGAGTTGAAGCACCTGTTCGCGCAATTGCGTCAGCTTCACACCGTGTTCAGCGCAGACATCCTTCGCGGTCTGTAATGCGTTGTCGATGCAATGCGAATGATCATGCTCGCGAAAGGCGAGACTTTTGCGCGGCGTTGCCATCGGCTCAGTCCAGAGAATCAATGTTATATTGTTACACTTTTTTGCGGGAATCAGAACTTGAAAACCACACCACATTCGCGCGCGCTGTTGGTCGGCGCCTTCATGTTGATATCGCTGTGTTGTCGCGCGGATGAATCGCTAATTAGTGAACGGCTAAACGTGGTGGCGACGATTAAGCCATTGCAGTTGCTGGCGATAGCGGTCGGCGGCGATGCCGCCGTCAATGTCGAACTGCTGCTCCGACCCAACGTATCGCCGCACGACTACCAGCTACGCCCATCCGATCGACGTCGTCTCGACGCCGCCGATGTGGTGATTTCAGTTGGCCCGCGCATGGAAGTTTTTCTGCAATCGACATTATCCGCACTGCCGCGTTCGACACGCCGTGTGGCGCTACATGACAACGATGGCGATCCCCATTTCTGGCTAGATCCGATAGCTATGCGCGCCGCTGCCGAGCGATTGGAAAAAGTGTTTGGCGAAATGCGACCCGCCTTCGCGCAACAGTTTCGCACTAACGTCGAGCGCCTCGGTCAGCAATTGATGCGCGAGGATGAGTTATTGCGCCAGCAATTGGCTGCGATCGGCCAGTTGCGGGGCTATATGGTTGAGCACGATGCCTATCAGCACTTCGAGCATCGTTACCGCCTGCAACACAAAATAGCGTTGACCAATAATTCGGATTTGCCGCCCACGCCGGCGCAGATCGTTCGGGCTAAAAATTTGCTCGATAGCGGATCGGTTAGCTGCGTATGGCGCGAGCAGCAGGAATCCCGGCTGATGAAAACACTATTGGCCGGACGAAAAGTGAAGTTGGAAGTTATCGATGCGTTAGCGATAAATCAGCCAGCATCTCAGGAAGGTTTGTTGCTGTTTTACCGGAGTTTGGGGCGATCGGTATTGAATTGTTTGCGTTATTGAAAAAGGAGGGAGAAAAAATCGGGGCCTTTTGCGAGACCCCGGGGTTATTTATCAATTAGCTGCATAAGTATTTCCATTCATCGGTTGGGTATCTGCGGTTACGATCTCGTTGCTTACGTTCAACGCCGAGGCTTCAACCGTTACCGATTCAATCTCTTGAACAGTGATCGTGGCTTTAGGCAGCGCGCTGCTACGGGCTTTGATCATCGCTTCTGCGCCAACCGCACCTACTAATGCACTTACTACTACTGCTATTACTGCTGCACGTCTCATGGACTTTCTCCTTTGGTTTCGATTGTCACCGGCTTGTGGCCGCCTTCAATCAGGTTGTTACTTAATGTGGTACTAATAGTAACAATTGATTTGGGTCACATCAAGAAAAAACTATTAATCTTCTGTCACGTTTATTACTTATCTGCGTAAGGCGTGATGCCGTCCACATGAACAATATTTAATTAACTGTTTTTCATGAATTTTTTGTAACAAAACAAATTCATAGTTTTGTTTTCTTGAGGTGATTATTGCGACGTAACGATACGAGCGTCGAGTTAAATTTCGGTAACACTCATGTGACGAGGGTATGACGAAAACGCAGAAGTC
>CBFHCK010000022.1:0-14868 GCA_965653955.1 uncultured Spongiibacteraceae bacterium | reverse complement strand
TATGCGGCGAGAGCGGCCCCAATTATTAAGGACAATACCGCATTGCGCCGATACCGATGCGCCAATGCGCGCGGATCTTTGCTCGCGATCAGAAACGGATGATCGCCGAGCGGCGGTGAGCTGATGACATTGAGCGGTGGTGGCTCCGGTTGGCTCGCGATCAGCGATTTGGCTTCGCGGGTTGCGGTGGTGCGCGCGGTTTCCCATTCGTGCAAATCGATATCGCCGTCGCGGTTACGGTCGAATCGCGCCAGCAGCGCGTCTCTATCCTGCTTCCATCGATTCAGCAATTGTTTCGTTTGCGCGATTGAGCGCTCCTGCAGCGAGGGCGCGTGTAATGTCTCGAACCAGCCGAGCACATAGATCCATTCATCGGGATGAATTCGATATTCGGTGTAACGAAAACGCTGCACGCCGAGAAAATTATCGAACGCATTGTGTTTGACGATGCCGTTCGGTTGCGGTGTGCTGCCTTCCCAGCATTGCTTGATGGCGGCTGTTACTTCGGCGTGGCGCGGATCAATGTGGCAGCGGCCAGTGTTATCGTCGAGAGCGAACAGTTGATCGCTGGTGCCGCGCTCGATGGTATTCCAGCGCGAGTTCTTGCGCCCCCTTTCGTAGCGCTCGATGGTGTAGCGATACCACACGCAAGGAATACCAGTAAGCGGAGCGCGCAATTCTGTATCGATGAGTCGAGTGAAGCCGTTCAGTGCGGTATAACCTTGTGCAGCTGAGCGGATTTTGGCCGGCGGGGTGTCTTCGATCGTGCGTGCTTTGCGCAGATTCAGCGCCATGCCGAAGAGCGCGCCGACTCCCGCCGCTGCGATTAATAACGGCGGTATCAATACCGATAAATTCATGCGGAGCGCTATTGGAATAGCTGTGCAATGTTTACATCGCTTTTTTCCGCGCTGCTAAATTTCAGCAGACGCTGCGTTTTAAAATTAAACAGGCTCGCGAGAATCGAATCCGGAAATTGTTCGAGACGAACATTATTGTTATTGACGGCTTCGTTATAGATCTCGCGGCGGTCGGCGATCGTATTTTCGAGCGCCGTTATGCGCTGTTGCAATTGACGAAACGTTTCGTCGGTTTTCAAATCGGGGTAATTCTCGGCCAGCGCAAATAAATGACCGAGACCGGCGCGCAGTTCGCCCTCCGCAACGCCGAGCGCATTGATGTCATGCGCCTGTTGCGCGCGGGCTACCTGCGAGCGTGCGTTAATGACGCGCTCAAGTGTGTCTTGCTCGAACTTCATGTATTGGCGGCAGGTTTCCACCAGCTTGGGGAGTTCGTCGTGACGTTGCTTCAGAGCGACATCGATATTGGCGAGGCTTTTAGCGACGCCGTGTTTCAACGCCACGAGTCCGTTATACAGAAGCACGGCATACACGGCGGCGATCGAGATTATCGCCAGCAAAATTATCGAGCCAATCGACATGACGAGCGTTTCCTTGTGGTAGTCCGGCAATAAGAATGAATTGAGCGCAGGCAAAACAAGCTGCCCCGTCAGATCAGTACAAGTATGGAAGGCTATCCGCTCCGGTCAAACGGCCGCGGCGGAAATTATGATAGAGTTCGGCCTACGCCCATCACCCTAGGCGCTCGCCAATAAAGCCTATATTCCCGAGCATGGGCCACCGCAAGGAGATAGCCATGCTGCGCCGTTGGTTGCAACGTTCGAAAGCCAATACTGCTGCGCCTGCGATGACAGCGGCAGCCAGTGAATCCAGCTCTCCCGATTTAAAAGCATTGCGCGACGTTTATCTGAATCTGTTCGATATACAACGCTCGCACGCTCTTATCGATGTTGCGATCAATGGCATCGAGGCGCGTTATCAGAGCATCATCCTCGAAGTCGATCCGCTGCGCGGCACCGTTACCATCGACGAATTATTCCCGAAAGGCTTTGTGGGGTTACCTGGGCAGGCAATCACCGTTACCGTGCGGCTTGATGGCGCCCGCAAATTGACGTTCAACACGCATGTGCTGGTGCGTAGTGAAACCGAAGGGTTGGAAACTTACACGCTGGCGCTGCCCGAAAGCCTCGACTACAACCAGCGCCGCGGCGCATTTCGTTTGCAGTTGGGGCAGCGTTGGGGGGCGACCTCCGAGTTTGTCGCGCCGGATCAGCAGCGTTGTTCGGCACGCATACGCGATTTGTCGTCGACAGGGATTCGACTCGAACTGCCGATCATCGCGCCGCTAACGGCGGGCGATCAGCTGCACGATCTCCAGTTCGAATTCGGCGGCCGCCATTTCCGTTGTGGCGCCGATGTACGTAATGTCGCTGAGGCCAAACAAAGCGGCGATCACCTGGTGGTCGGTGCTGCATTCCGCGATATGCCGCGTGCCGAACAGCGTTCGCTCGAACGCATGATCATGCAGTTGCAGCGCGAACACGTGCAGCAGGCTGTTATTTAATCGCTTTCAGTACACATTGATTCGTATTGCAAATTCGCTGTCGGCATCGATAAAAATTCTTCGCGCGACGTGAGTAAATAATCGACAAATTTTTTGATGTGCGCAGAGTTAAAGTGAGATTAACAATGCGTAATTAACTTTAAGTAATTTATGTGTTTCAACGCTGATAGCCACTGAAATAGTTTTGCGAAATCAGCGTGTTACAGGGACGTCGTGGTCGTGTGATCGTTCGTTCCCGCCGTTGTTTGAAAGTGTGGCCACTGGCATTCAAAAAGGCTCGCACTTATCATTCGTTTCAAGCCATTCAACTTTCGTTTTTAGCAATTCAACTTGCCGTACCAACAAGGAGTGATTATGAAAACTGTTCTGCGCACCGCGATTGCCGCCAGCTGCTTGGTTTTTTCCGTAGCTGCACTCGCATCGAAACCCACCAGCATTACTTTCGTTTCTGACGGCAAAGCGCCGGACGGACAAGAATACGCCAGCTACGTGGTGAAATGCTCCGATGGCAAAGAAGAGCCGCTGACCGCATGGGATCAACGCAAAAACTGGTGCGTTGGTAAAGATTCGAAAGACAACTGCGACAAAAAACAAATTCGCGCTGCCAAAATGGCGTGCAAAGACACCAGTGGTGGTGATTGATCGCTAAACGTTTGAGTCGTAAAACTCAGGCGGGATAATAAAAATAATAAGCAGCAGTAAATTCTAAAACGCCGCCATCGGCTTCGACTGATGGCGGCGTTTTTATTTGCGTTGCATTCGTAGATTCGAGGAGGGATTACTCAATATCAACCGAATCCGATCTGTGAATAAGTCCGGAGACATCCGACAACACAACTGCGCTGCAATGCAGACCAATAAAATCTCATCATTAGACGACCTCGCGTCGAGCGCATCAGTAAATCGACCGCAGCGCCCACGTGTGCGACGATTTCTAATCAACAACAATTGCTGGGCGAGTACCATGAAATTTAATCAGTTGCGCGCGCTTGCCGCCGTGGCGAAAGCGGGCAGTATTCAAGCTGCAGCGCGCGAGCTACATCTGTCGCAACCTGCGCTGAGTAAATCGATTCGCGAGCTGGAGCGTCAGCTCAGTGTGCCATTGTTGGTGCGCGGTGCTGATGGCGCATCGTTGACGCCATACGGTGCGATTGTTGCGAAGCGCTATCTAGGCATTCAGCGCGAGGTGGACAAAGTGCGCGAAGAAATTGACTGGCTGCGTGGCGAACTCGGCGGGCAGTTGATGATCGGGATATCACCGCCGGCGGTGAGCGCGCTTGCGGCCAACACGGTGACTGATTTTTATCGTCGGTCTCCGGGGGTTTCTATTCAGCTGCTTGAGCAGCGGCCGGCGCAAATTCTTGATGGTTTACGTAGCGGAGCGTTTGATTTCGGCATCCTGCATCAGTACGGCAATACCGAGATTGCACACTTCGAATCGATGACGCTGCTGCATCGAGAAATGTTGCTCGCCATCGGTGGTCCTTATACGCAACATCCCGTCGCGATAAACGCGTTGTTCAATGAAGCATGGCTCGCCAGCGATCTCGCCGACGATAACGATGGTTATGTCGCGGTGCTTACCCGCCATTTCGATATGCCGCCGCCGACACGTGTGACACGTTGCACCTCGGTTGCGCTGTGTCTGGAGTTGGCAGCGCGCATGCGTGTGGTGAGTCACTGGGCCGATACCGCGCTGCCGTTTCTCTCTTCGCATTTTGAAAGCGGCGCGATGACGCGCCTGCATTTCGCTCAACCGCTGCCGGCGATGCGAATCGTGCTCGCTTATCGCGATGCTGAGTTGCTGTCGCCGGCCGCCGCGCTGTTCGTGCGCATGCTGCGTGCATCGAGCGCGGATAATTTGCTGGCCGTCGACGATAACTGACGGTTATATCCATGAAAACTTGCGATTAGACAGCGCCGGCCTGAATTCCAATACTGCGGGATCCCTGCATTTTGGAGTTCACATGAAAAAGCTGATCGTATCGATAATAGTTTCGCTCCTTCCGGCGATGTCGGTTGCCGCCTCGCAGCCATTCGATGCTGCCGCCGTTAAAACGCAAATCGAAGCAAGCATTGACCGGTCGGCTCCGAATTTCGATCGCATCTACAAACAATTGCACGCGCATCCGGAGCTCGCGTTTCAAGAAACGAAAAGCGCGAAGCTGCTCGCCGATGCGATGCGGAAACTCGGCTTTGACGTAACCGAACGCGTCGGCACCACCGGCGTAGTCGCGATTTATCGCAATGGCCCCGGCCCGGTAGTAATGGTGCGTACGGAAATGGATGCGCTGCCGCTCGAAGAAAAAACCGGATTGCCGTATGCGAGCCGCGCGCGACAGGTGATAGAAGGCAAAGAAACTTTCGCTGCACATGCCTGCGGCCACGACGTACACATGGTTTGGTGGCTCGCAACGGCTGAAGTATTAGTGACGATGAAGGAGCGCTGGCGCGGCACGCTAATGTTCATCGCGCAGCCAGCCGAAGAAACCGTCAGTGGCGCGAAGGCAATGCTCGCAGATGGTTTGTTCACGCGTTTTCCAAAACCCGATTACGCGTTTGCCGCTCATGTCGGCGGAGGCACACCGCTCGGCACTATTTATCTGAAAGATGGAATTACGTTTTCCGCGAGCGATTCGCTCGACATCATTTTTAATGGGCGTGGTGCGCACGGTTCCGCGCCGAGTTCTGCGATCGATCCGATAGTGATGGGGGCGCAATTCGTCAGCAATGTACAGTCGGTGATTAGTCGGCAGAAAGACGCCGGCACATTTGGGGTAATCACCGTAGGTTCGTTTCATGCGGGCACTGTCCCCAATATCATTCCAGATAGCGCGAAACTGCAACTCAGCCTGCGCTCGTTTTCGCCCGACGTGCGTCAACTGCTGCTGGCGGGTGTCGAACGCACCGCTAACGCGGTGGCGATAAGCGCAGGCGCACGTGCCCCTACCATCACGCGTTTGCAGGGCGTTGCCGCCACCCGCAACGACAGTGCTCTGGTGGCGCAGCTCGCACAATTGATGCGCCCGTTATATGAGGAAGGTTTGATCGTGGCGCCAGCAAGCGCGCAAGGCATGTCGGGCAGCGAGGATTTTTCCGAATTCGTCGAGACTGGGGTGCGCTCCGTATACTTCATGGTGGGCGGCGAAGAGCCGGCGAAGATTGCGGATTACAAGCAAAACAATCAACCGATGCCGATCAACCATTCGCCCCATTTCGCCCCTGCGTATATGCAAGCTATTCGACATGGCGCAACCGTGCTTGCACTATCGGTGCTAATGGTGACAATGCCGCAACCCAATTAGGTGTGACAGAAATATTTCCCCTGCGTAAAGCCGCTTCGATGAAATTAAAAGTAGGAAAGTTGCTGCGTTAATTTCATCGCAATCGTGTATCGCAATATTCCGCGCAATATTGGAAACTACGTAAAACGCAGCGGAAAAATTATAAATGTCGCAACAAGAAAACTCCCGCGCCATTGATTACGGTGCCACTGTTGTTATCACTCATCGTGTTCGCAGCGGTATGCATCCGCTCTATGACACGTGGTTGAATGAAATTGTCCCGCTCTGTCGCGATGCTGTCGGCTTTCTCGATTGGCAGATCGTGCGGCCTGTTGCTGGGCTGACCTCTACGTATACCGTGATCATTCGCTTCGATACGCCCGAGCATCTGCGGGCTTGGATGATTTCGTCGCAGCGTCGGAGGCTGATCGAGCAAGTTCGCCCACTGCTGGCGAAAGATGATGATTTCATAGTGCGCAGTGGTTTGGATTTTTGGTTTACACCTGAGGGGGCGCAAGCAAAAATTCCGTCGCCGTGGAAGCAATGGCTGGCGACGTGGTCGGCGATTTATCCGCTCGTATTGCTGGTGCCGTTATTCGTAAATCCGCTACTACGCTGGTTCGGCATTCCATCGAATTACTATCTCGATACACTGGCCATTACTGGCGCGGTTGTTTCACTGATGGTGTTTGTTGTCATGCCGCGCTACACGCGCTTGCTGAGTCGATGGTTGTTCGATTAACAAAATCGAAATTTGAGAGTATTCGGGTTGTTGATGCGCTAAAAATTTTTCCAGCCATAAGAACGCACGGACAGCGACGCCTATTGTGGCGATAATGGCGCAACTTTTAACACCGGATTCAAGCCGCAGTGCAATCACCATTTCCAGTCTGGAAAATCCGCTTTAGCCAGTTCGAACAATTGCTGGAGCGTCTGCCGTGGTTGTTGCCGGTGCTGAGTTTCAGTTGGGGGTGGATCAGTTTTGCAATGGTGAAGCGCGGCGAGGGTCTCGCTCGCACAATGGCACTGTTGGTGTTAATCGGTTGGCTGTGGTTGTTACTTGAACCGTTTCTGCATAAATACCTCGAGCGCCGCACGCCCGGCAATTTCACCACGCTTGCATTGCGATTCATTACCCAATCGCTGCAGCAGGAATTATTGTTTTTTTCGCTGCCATTTATTATCGGCTCCGTACAGCTGGATGCGGGCCAAATTATTTTTACCGCGATTGTCATTGTCGCGGCAGTGATTAGCACCATCGATCCGCTCTATAACCGTCGTATCGCCGCGCATCACGCCGTCAATTTGTTTTTTCAAGGATTCTGCAGCTGGCTCGCCGCATTGGTGCTGCTACCGATGGTGTTGCATCTGCCGCTGGAACGCGCGGCACCAGTCGCTTTGGCGCTATTAAGTGCTTGGTTATTGTTAACACTTCCGCGCTGCCTCGCCGCATTATCGGGGTATCGCAAAAAAGCCGGCTGGATACTCGTCTGTATTATCACTCCGCTCGCGCTATGGTTGCTGCGCGATCATATTCCAGCGGCCGGGTTATCTGCGCGTGAAGGATCGATCACACAGAGTATTGACGAATTAATTCCAGGACCTGCGGTGAAAGTGATCCACCATACCGAGTTGGAAAAGGGCGTGATCGCCTTTGTTGCGATTCGGGCGCCGATGCGCGTGGCACAATCGGTAACGTTCAATTGGCGGCATCGCGATCCGCGCACACATATTGAAACGGTGGAGCGGATCAGCGCCGAAATTCATGGTGGCAATAATGCCGGGTGGCGTACGTGGTCGCGCAAGCAGCGTTTTCCGGAAAACTCGCAAGGCGTATGGATCGTTGACGTGACAACGCCGCAAGGACAGTTACTCAAGCGACTGCAGTTTCAGGTCAATTGAAAGGCGAAACACTTTCGTTTATATCGAACGGAGCCTGCGCGTAATCAGGCTCCATGAGTTGTGATTTAACCCAGCAGCGGTTGAATTTCGCGATCGATTTCTTCTGGCGTCGCGGTCGGTTCGAATCGCTTCAATACTTTACCGTCGCGACCGATCAGGAATTTCGTGAAATTCCATTTCACGACATCGCCCACCAGATTCTCGGGCAGATGTTCGTTCAGATATTTGTAGAGTTTGTTATTTTGCAAATCGTCTGCGGTCGGTGTTGCGCCCGGTTGTTGTTGACGTAAAAATTTATATAGCGGATCTGCGCTATCACCATTCACGTCGATCTTGCTGAACATTGGAAACGACACGCCGTAATTCAGCGAACAGAATTCCTGAATTTCGCTTTCGCTGCCCGGTTCCTGATTGCCGAATTGATCGCAGGGAAAGCCGAGAATCACTAACCCTTTATCTTTGTATTTGCGATATAACGCTTCGAGGCCTTCGTATTGCGGTGTTAAACCGCACTTGCTCGCCACATTCACGATCAGCGCGAGTTTGCCCTGATAATCCCCAAGCGTGGCCGGTTTTCCATCGATCGTTTTCGCCGAAAAATCGTAAGCAGTCGTCATGATCAAGCTCCTTGTCGAGCGGCTAACGCGGTTCGCGCTAGCCGCCAATGATGGGGCATCGATAGTACTGAGTTTTGGCGGCATGGTTAAGCGAAGTTTTCGCGAAACTATTTGTTCGCAGTTCTTTCTTTCAATTTGTTGCCGATGATGACCAATGCCGAGAAAAACACAACACCGATGCCGAAACCACTGAAGACGCTGACAAAGTTGCCATGCATCTGCAATGCAGGCATCGTCGCGACAGTGAGAGAAAGCATCGTCGCGGTATTCACAAATAACGGCTGCCAGCCCATCAATTGGCAGTAGACTATCAAAATAATTGCACTAATCGGAATCACCGCGGCCATAGGGCCAAACGCGTGCGGCAACGTTTGCAACGCATACGCCACCAGCAGGCCAATCGATGCGCCGACAATACAATGCGGCAATTTTTCTATTCTCAAATGTTCGAAGCTGCTCCAGTACAAAATGAATAAAAAGCCGGGCCAGAAATCGACGATGCCGATAAAATGATTAATCGCGATAAATGCCACGACCATCACAATGATAATGCCGAGCGTGAGCAGTCCTTTTGCTGGGGTTAGCGGTGCTGGTGCTGCTGCGGATTGATCGGTGATCGTTGTGTCATTCATGAGCGTTACCTCGTGACGTGCGACGTCGATATGGCAGCCGCATAATTATTATTGATGGAATAATTTTTTTGATCCGAATGTTTATCGATTGTTGAATAATTTTTATTAGAAAGCCGGATAGATATTACTGAGGTTTAAGGAGGGGGGGTTAGTGTTGTTTTTGTAATTTAGCGTTCGAGTACGGTAGACGTTTTTAAGAAAATGTAACGATAACAATAGGGCGATCGCGGCTTTCTGTAACAACGACAGCGCTAGTGATTTCGGGTAATAGCATCAATTCCTAACTGAAATTGAATTTCAGGCCAATAAAAACTCCCCGGCGCCGCTTCTTCAACATGCAGCACAGCCTGCAGCGGTTTATTTTTAAATCGCGGAAAATCGTAATAGGAAAGAAAGAATTTTTTATCGTGCGCGCGCAGCCAGATGCCGAGGCTTGAAACGCGAGTGACTTCCACATTGTCGTTTTGCATTTAGTGCAGTCCTGAAGGGCCTACCTTGCCGGCTTGTATATTTGCTTTGCCGAAATCCAGTTCGCCTTGTCGTTGCGCAGCCATGTTTTGCATCACGTAACCGCGTAATCGCACGATGACTTTATTCATCACTTCGACCGTTTGTCCCAATTGGTCGAGGGTGAATAAAATCGTTTCGGGATCGACTGGCGGTGTCTTGCTATTGGTGTCATCCATACAGTTACTCCCACCTGAACAACTGCAATTTAATATCGGCGGCGACCGTTTGTTTTAAATTGATTTTTTGATCGCCGCGATATTCCCCTTTCTATTTCACTCCCAGCTCAGTGCGCCACCGGTTTGATATTCGGTGACGCGCGTTTCGAAGAAGTTTTTCTCCTTACGCAGGTCCATGATTTCGCTCATCCAAGGGAATGGGTTTTGTGCGCCGGGGAATTGTTCCGGTAAACCCAATTGCGTGAGACGGCGATTCGCGATGAAGTGCAGATACTCTTCCATCATCGCGGCGTTCATGCCGAGTACACCGCGCGGCATGGTGTCGCGTGCGTAAGCAACTTCGATTTCGGTGCCTTCGATAATCATCTGCACCACTTCGCGCTGGAACGCTTCGCTCCACAAATGCGGATTTTCCAATTTGATCTGGTTGATCATGTCGATGCCGAAATTCAGATGCATCGATTCGTCGCGCAGAATGTATTGGAATTGCTCGGCGACGCCGGTCATTTTGTTGCGACGGCCCATCGACAGAATTTGCGTGAAGCCGCAGTAGAAGAAAATGCCTTCGGTGACCGCATAAAAACCGATGAGGTTGCGCAACAATTCCTGATCGTTTTCGAAGGTGCCGGTTTTGAATGTTGGATCGTTCAGCGAATGCGTATGGCTCAAGCTCCACGCGGCTTTTTTCGCGACCGACGGAATTTCGCGATACATGTTGAACACTTCGCCTTCGTCCATGCCGAGCGATTCGACACAATATTGATACGCGTGCGTGTGGATCGCTTCTTCGAATGCCTGACGCAATAAATACTGACGACATTCCGGGTTGGTGATCAGACGATAAATCGCAAGCACAAGATTGTTCGCAACGAGACTGTCTGCCGTCGAGAAATAACCGAGCGAGCGCATGATGATGCGACGCTCGTCATCGGTGAGGCCGTCCTGCGCGCGCCACGTGGCGACATCGGCGGTCATATTGATTTCCTGCGGCATCCAATGGTTCGCGCAACCATCGAGATATTTCTGCCACGCCCAATCGTATTTGAACGGTACCAGCTGATTCAGATCGGCGCGGCAGTTAATCATGCGCTTGTCATCGACTTGCAAACGGGCTGCGCCCATTTGCAGATCTTCCAGGCCGGCGGCGACATCGAGATGCTCAACCGCGGCGTGCGCGCGCGCGGCGATATCCGGATCGGCCACAACAGGTTGCGGTGCTGCGTCCGATGCCTTAACGGCTGCGGCTTTTTCCTGCGCTGCGTTGTCGGCATACACGGGAGCCGGCTCTGCAATGGCAGCAGGTGCCGATTCGGCTTGCGCCGTCTCGGTGTAAGTTTTGGTTTTTACTGCAGCGGGAATTGACTCTTCGTTGTCGTATTCGTCCCAGCTCAACATAACTGCTCACCCCACTTCATATTTTTTATTGATCGCTCAATGCTGAAAAATGCGCTTCGGAAATGTGTTGCAAAATGTTTCCGAAACGCATTCGTGCAATACCTTACTGACATGCTTCGCAATCGGGATTGTCGATCGAGCACGCGTTCGGCACTTCGGCCGCTTTGCTGAAATCGGTATTGATTTCTGTTGCAAAGCTTGCGGCAGCACTTCCGCTGCTGCCTGCTGCCGATACCGCATTCAACGAGCCGGTGGTGATCGTCGATTTCTCGGTGCTCGTCGCCGACAGCGCGCGCAGGTAATACGTGGTTTTCAGGCCGCGATACCACGCCATCCGATAGGTGACATCGAGCTTTTTGCCCGAGGCGCCGGCGATGTACAGGTTCAGCGACTGCGCCTGATCGATCCACTTCTGGCGGCGACTCGCCGCATCGACCAGCCAGCGCGGTTCGATTTCGAACGCAGTGGCGTACAGCGCTTTCAGATCCGCAGGAATACGGTCGATGCTCTGCACGCTGCCGTCGAAGTATTTCAGATCGTTGACCATTACCGCGTCCCACAGGCCGCGTTTTTTCAGATCGTGCACCAGGTATGGATTAACGACAGTGAACTCGCCCGATAGGTTCGATTTCACGTACAGGTTTTGGTAGGTCGGTTCGATCGATTGCGAAGCGTCGGTGATATTCGCAATCGTCGCGGTCGGCGCAATCGCCATCACATTGCTGTTGCGCATGCCTTTGGTTTTTACGCGTTCGCGCATGCTGCTCCAGTCGAGCGTTTGCGAGCGGTCGACATCGATGAATTCCTCACCGCGTTGTTGCGTCAGGATGTCGACCGAATCGATCGGCAGCACGCCACGGCTCCACAGCGAACCTTCATAAGTGGAATAGCTACCGCGCTCCTCGGCGAGTTCCGACGAGGCTTGGATGGCGAAGTAACTGACGGCTTCCATCGAGCGATCGGCAAATTCGACGGCTTCATTCGACGCGTACGGAATGCGCAGCGTGTACAGCGCATCCTGGAAGCCCATGATGCCGAGGCCGATCGGGCGATGTTTGCCGTTCGAGTTTTTCGCCTGCGGTACGGCGTAATAATTGATGTCGATAACGTTATCGAGCATGCGCACGGCGGTTTTAATTGTGCGGCCCAGCTTCGCATGATCGAGCTTGCCATCGACGACGTGCTGGTTCAGGTTCACCGAGCCGAGGTTGCACACGGCGATTTCGTCTTTGTTCGTGTTCAGCGTGATCTCGGTGCAGAGGTTCGAGCTGTGCACGACGCCGACGTGCTGCTGCGGACTGCGCAAATTGCACGGGTCTTTGAATGTGATCCACGGATGGCCGGTTTCGAACAGCATCGACAGCATCTTGCGCCACAGATCCTGCGCACGGACTTTCTTGTACAGCTTCAGTTTGCCTTCGGCGGCGAGCTGCTCGTAATGCTCGTAGCGATCTTCAAACGCAGTGCCGAACAGATCGTGCAGATCGGGGGTGTCGGCCGGCGAGAACAGTGTCCATTCGCCATCGGTGAACACACGCTTCATGAACAGGTCGGGTACCCAGTTCGCGGTATTCATGTCGTGCGTGCGGCGGCGATCGTCGCCAGTGTTCTTGCGCAGTTCGAGGAATTCTTCGATGTCGAGGTGCCAGGTTTCCAGATAAGCGCAGACGGCGCCTTTGCGTTTGCCACCCTGGTTCACCGCGACGGCGGTGTCGTTGACGACTTTCAGGAACGGCACCACGCCTTGCGATTTGCCGTTGGTGCCTTTGATGTACGAGCCGAGCGCGCGCACCGGTGTCCAGTCATTGCCGAGACCGCCGGCCCATTTCGACAGCAGTGCATTGTCGTGAATCGCGCCGAAAATGCCGTCCAGATCGTCGGGAACGGTGGTCAGATAACACGACGACAATTGCGGCCGCAGCGTGCCGGAATTGAACAGCGTCGGCGTCGAGCTCATGTAGTCGAAGCTCGACAGCAGCGAATAGAACTCGATCGCGCGGGCGTTTTTGTCGTCTTCGTTGATCGACAGACCCATCGCGACACGCATGAAGAATACTTGCGGCAGTTCGAAACGCACTTCGTCGCTGTGAATGAAATAGCGGTCGTACAGCGTTTGCAGGCCGAGATAGCCAAACAGGTGGTCGCGTTCGGGTTTCAGCGCGCGGCCGAGACGATCGAGATCGAAATCGAGCAGACGCGGGTCGAGCAGATCGAGATCGACGCCTTTACGGACATAAGCAGTCAATGCCTGTGGGTAGAATTCGGTCATGTCGGCTTGCGTCGCCGATTGTGCGATGCCGAGAAAAGTAAGTGCTTCCCCACGCAAATGATCAAGCAGCAGGCGGGCGGTGACGAACGAGTAATTGGGTTCTTGCTCGACCAGTACGCGCGCGGTGATCACCAACGAGGTATTCAGTTCGCCGATCGGCACCCCGTCGTACAGATTTTTCAGGGCTTCGTTCAGTACCAGCTGAGCATCCACGCCTTCGAGGTCGGTGCAGGCTTCGGCGACGATCGTTTCAAGGCGGCCGAGGTCGAGAAACTCGCGGCTGCCATCTTCCAGTGTGACATGGAGCGTCGGGTGCGCTTTTGCCGGTTGCGTGGCAGCCTTCGCGGCACGTTGGCGCGCGTGTTCTTCGCGGTAGATCACGTAGGAGCGGGCAACCTTCTGCTCGCCGCTGCGCATCAGCGACAGTTCGACCTGATCTTGAATATCTTCGATATGAATCGTGCCGCCGGAGGGCATGCGGCGCTTGAATGTGGCGCTGACCATCGCGGTCAATTTCGCAACGGTTTCATGAATACGGGTAGAGGCTGCTGCCGTGCCGCCTTCAACCGCGAGGAAGGCCTTGGTGATTGCTACGGCGATTTTGCTGTCGTCATAGACCACGACCGTACCGTTACGTTTGATGACTCGAACCTGACCGGGCGCAGTCGCCTGGACGGCGGCGGGTGCTGGGTTTGGGTTGGTCGGCGGAGTGGTGGTGCTGGCGGCGGTAATATCGGTATGCATGGGCTCTCCCAAAAGCGCTATCTGTCTAGTTATTGCCCTGCAAACCCAATATATAGGGGTTTGCAAAAAACGAGATACAAGATAATGCGGTTGGCGGGTGAGTGCAACAGAATAAGTGGGCGGGCGTCTTGTGGATAACGTGTGCGTAAAAAACGAAGTGGGTGAGCGCTAACCTTTAGCTTTAGACCGCCCGCGCTGCAGTAACACAGCGCGGGAAATGGAGCGGTTTAAATCGATTAATTATTACGGAAAAGTATTTTAGTAACGAAGGTCTATTTGTGGGTTAGCAAAAATTCGATAAGTGCTTTCTGCGAATGCAAGCGGTTTTCGGCTTCGTCCCAAATGACGCTGTGCGGATCCTCCATCAACTCTGCGCTGATTTCTTCCTCGCGATGAGCGGGCAGGCAATGCATATACAACGCGTTGCTCGCAGCGACGTTGAGCAATTCGCGATTGAGCTGATAACCGGCGAACGCGCGGCGGCGCTCGTTGATTTCGTGCTCATGTCCCATCGATGCCCATACGTCGGTCGCCAGTAAATGCGCACCCCGCGCGGCTTCTTTCGAATCGCGCAGGATGGTCACGCGGTCACGATTCGCGTTAACCAAATCCTCGCGCGGCTCGAATCCCTGCGGACACGCAATACGCAACTCGAAATCGAACTGGCGGGCGGCTTGGATATAGGTTTGGCACATGTTATTGCCGTCGCCGATCCAGGCGACGACTTTGCCTTGAATGCTGCCGCGGTGTTCGATGAACGTCTGAATATCGGCGAGCACCTGGCAGGGGTGGAAGTCGTCGGTCAGCGCGTTGATCACCGGCACGGTGGAGAAAGCGGCAAAGCGCTCGATGCGGCTGTGGCCGAAGGTGCGGATCATCAGAATGTCGACCATTGTCGACATAACGCGCGCGCTG
>CBFHCK010000021.1:0-14961 GCA_965653955.1 uncultured Spongiibacteraceae bacterium | reverse complement strand
GCGATCTGCAGTATTACAAGCTGAACTACAATGGCCAGTTGTTCCTGCCATTGAACGACACATTTACGTTGCGGTTGAGCACGCAGTTGGGCTACGGCGATGGTTATGGGGATCTCGATCAATTGCCGTTTTATTTGAATTTTTATGCTGGCGGCTTTAGCTCCGTTCGTGGCTTCGAAAGTAGCAGCCTTGGGCCACGTGGTACTCCTGCATACATTTACAATACAACCTACGATTCGTCTGGCGAGGATGGATATGTCTTGCCAAAAGGCTCAACTCGCTATTCAACTAAGCGTGAAGACGAACTGGACGACTCTGATCCCATCGGCGGTAATGTGCTCGTAACAGGCAGCGCCGAACTCCTGTTCCCACTTCCATTTGTTAAAGATCAACGCTCATTGCGCACGGCGTTGTTTGTCGATACTGGACAGGTCTTCAGTACCAATTGCTCTGACACGCAAGTAAACTGCTACGACGTCGATTTCAACAAAATGGTGATTTCCGCCGGCTTCGGATTGACGTGGATAACCGGCTTCGGGCCGCTGACATTCAGTATTGCCAAACCGCTGCGCGACAGCGAATTCGATCGGACCGAGTTCTTCCAATTCTCAATCGGTACCGGGTTTTAACGATCCATATAAAAGTGTTTAAACGAATTATCGGAGAGCTATTGTGGTGAAAACGTTGCAATTGTTAGTGGTAGCAAGTGTCATGTTGATCGCCGCCGGGGCGCATGCACAATCGGCGACGCCAGGTAGAATTGCTGTCCTTGATCAGGAGGGTGCAATTTTTGCGACCGAAGAGGCACAGAAGCGGATCAAATCGCTGAACGCAAAACCCGAATTCGATACAGGCAAGAAAGAATTCGAAAAGCTCGGCAAGGAATACGAAGCAGCCGTTAAGCAATTCCAGAAAGATGCAGCGGTAATGAGTGCCGATCAACAGGAATCGCAGCGTAAGAAGTTGCAGGAAAAAAATTCCGATCTTGAGCATCTCGGTCGCAAGCTGCAGGCGATGCGCCAAGATGTATTGCAGGGGTTAATGCAGGAGATGGAGCCTAAATTCGGTAAAGCTGTTGGCGACATCATCAAAGCCGAAAATATCGGTCTGCTGTTGAATGCGCGCGGTGGTGTTATTCACGCCGACAATTACTACAACATCACGCCGAAAGTAACCGACGCTTTGAATAAATCGGGTGCGGATTCTTCTGTAAAAGCGAAATAAAGGTTTATGCCGATGGCAAATGGTTCGCTCACACTCGGTGACTTAGCGGATCAGCTTGGATTGGTATGCCGCGGTGATCGGGCGCGCGTATTGACCGGGATGGCCAATCTAGCGCTCGCAGAGCCGCACCAGCTTAGTTTTCTTGCGAATACAAAATACCGAAAATTTCTCGATACGACACGTGCCGGCGCGGTGATCGTACCGCCGGATGTGGCCGAATCAATTCACTGCGATTGTCTGATTTCCAGTAATCCGTATTTGAGTTATGCCCGTGCCTCACATCTTTTCGATCGACGTGTAAGGCCTGCAACGGGTATTCATCAGAGCGCAGTTGTTGCACCCACCGCACGAATCGATAAGAGCGCCGCGATCGGTGCGAATTGTGTTGTCGGCGACAATGTAACAATCGGTGCCAATACGGTTATCGGCGCAGGAACTGTGATCGGTGATGGCACTGCGATCGGCGCAGAATGCACGCTACATGCGAATGTCACCTGTTACGAACGCATTCAAATTGGCGATGGTTGTGTTATCCATAGTGGCGCGGTGATTGGTGCCGACGGATTTGGATTTGCGTCGGGCCCGAGTGGCTGGGAAAAAATCGCGCAGCTCGGTGCGGTAAGCATAGGACGCTGCGTTGAAATCGGTGCGAATACGACGATCGACCGTGGCGCACTTGAGGATACGAGAATCGCCGATGGTGTGATTATCGATAATCTCTGTCAGATTGCGCATAACGTTCAAATTGGCGAAGGCACGGCAATCGCCGGTTGTGTCGGCATTGCCGGTAGCGCGGTAATCGGCGCACATTGCATGATCGGTGGCGGCGCCGGCATCGTCGGTCACATCACGATTGCGGATGGTGTGCAAATCCAAGCCCGTACACGTGTGCTCGGTTCGATCGATAAGGCGGGCTCCTACACATCCGGAACCGGGATGATGGATACCGTTTTGTGGCGTAAAAATGCGGTGCGTTTCGGTCAGCTCGACGAACTGTACCGGCGAGTCGTCGAGCTCGAAAAACAATTGAAAAAACAATCAGAGTAAAGCTGAAACGCTTCAGCACTTATCCCAAGGCCAATCAACCATGATTATGGATGTTAACGAAGTCCGCGAATATCTTCCGCACCGCTATCCGTTTTTGCTGGTCGATCGCGTGATTGAATTGAATCTGCCCAAATCGATCGTCGCAATTAAGAACGTGACGGTAAACGAACCTTTTTTCAACGGTCATTTTCCGCAGCTGCCGGTTATGCCGGGCGTGCTGATTATCGAAGCGATGGCGCAGGCGGCCGGAATTCTCGGGTTTAAGACGCTCGATAAAAAACCTGCGGACGGTTCGATTTATTATTTCGTCGGAATCGACGATGTCCGCTTCAAGCGCCGCGTCATTCCGGGCGACCAGTTGATTTTGAAAGCCGAATATATTTCGGATAAACGCGGCATCTGGAAATTCGCATGCAGCTCGTATGTTGGCGACGAGCTCGCTGCATCGGGCACCATTCTGTGCGCAGATCGGAAGGCCTGACGTGATCCATCCCGCCGCGATTGTCGATCCGAGCGCGCGCATCGCTGCCGATGTCGAGATCGGTCCGTGGACGCTGATCGGCCCCGATGTCGAAATCAGTGCCGGTTCGCGTGTCGCGTCGCATGTGGTGATAAAAGGTCCAACGCAAATCGGTCGCAATAATCAGATTCTGCAATTTTCGACGATTGGCGAAGACACTCCCGATTTGAAATACAAAGGCGAGAGCACACGCCTTGTCATCGGCGATAACAACATCATTCGCGAAGGCGTCACCATTCATCGCGGTACGGTGCAGGATCGCGGCGAAACATCGATTGGCAACAACAATCTGATCATGGCGTATGTGCATATCGGTCACGACTCAGTGATCGGCGACAATTGCATTCTCGTCAATAATGCATCGCTTGCCGGACATGTTCATGTTGGCGACTGGGCCATTCTCGGCGGTTATGCGCTGGTGCATCAGTTCTGCCACATCGGCGCGCACGCGTTTCTCGGCGCGGCCACGTACATCACAAAAGATGTGCCGGCGTATGTGCTGGTGGCGGGCAATCCCGCGGAAGCGAGCAACATCAACGTTGAAGGATTGAAGCGTCGCGGTTTTAGCAGCGATGCAATCAGCGCACTGCGTCGCGCTTACAAAATTATTTATCGACAGGGTATGAGCGTCGACGATGCGCTCGCTGAATTGCAAATCCTGGCGAACGATCATGTTGAAGTGCAGCCGCTGATCGATTCACTGAAAAACTCCAAGCGCGGCATAGTTCGTTGAAATGGATTGCCTGTTGAAATGAATAGCCCGTTGAAATCATCGGTCCGTTAGCACCATGGCCATCACGGCTGCGATCTCCAAACCATTGCGCATCGGCATCGTGGCCGGCGAAGCGTCGGGCGATTTACTTGGCGCCGATCTGATCAAAGCATTGCGTACCCAGTCGACGCGTCCGCTCGAATTCTGCGGTGTCGGCGGTGCGCGCATGCTAGCCGACGAGTTTCACAGCCTGTTCGATATCGAACGCCTCGCGGTGATGGGTTTTGTCGAGCCTCTGAAGCGTCTTCCTGAATTGCTGTCGATGCGCAAACGTCTGCGCGAACATTTTCTTGAGTGGCGCGCCGATATCGTGATCGGTATCGATGCGCCCGATTTTAATCTCGGCCTCGAATTGTGGTTACGCGAGCGCGGCGTGAAAACGGCGCATTACGTCAGTCCCTCGGTATGGGCATGGCGTCAAGGGCGGATTCACAAGATCAAGCGCGCGGTCGATCTGATGTTGACGCTATTCCCGTTCGAGGAGCAGTTTTACCGCGACCACGACGTGCCGGTGGTTTGCGTCGGCCATCCGCTGGGCGATCAATTTCCGTTACAACCGGATATCGCAGCCGCGCGCGAGCAATTGCAGATCGAAGCGAATGCCACCGTTGTTGCGTTACTGCCGGGCAGCCGTGGCGGCGAAATTGCGCAGGTGGGCGGTGATTTTCTCGATACTGCTGCGTGGTTGCTGCAGCGTCGAAGCGATATTCAATTCGTGCTACCTGCTGCTAATGCAGCGCGACGTGTGCAAATCGAAGCATTGCTCGCGGAGCGCGCTGATCGTTTGCCGATTCGAGTGCTCGACGGCCAATCGCAATTAGCGATGACCGCGGCCGATGCCGTGCTGATGACATCGGGCACCACCACGCTCGAAGCGATGCTGTTGAAAAAGCCGATGGTGGTCGCGTATCGAATGGGCAAATGGTCGTTCGCACTGGCGCGGCATCTGGTAAAGATCGACAACATTTCGTTGCCCAATCTGCTTGCTGATGAAGCACTGGTGCCCGAACGCTTGCAGGATGATGTGCGCGCCGATGTGCTCGGCGCGCTCGTGCTTGAACAGCTCGACGATGCGGCGCTGCGCGAACGGTTGACGCAGCGTTTTTTACAGATTCATCAGGGTCTGCGTCGCAATGCGAGTACTCGCGCCGCTTCAGCGCTATTGGATGCGATCGGAGCGCCACGACAATGCTGATGGGCGATCTGTTCAGCTGCACATATAACGGTGCATTTCTCGCCGGTGTTGATGAAGTCGGGCGTGGTCCGCTCGCTGGTGATGTGCTTGCGGCAGCCGTCATTCTCGATGCGACAAAACCGATCGATGGGCTCGCCGATTCGAAAAAATTAACCGCTATTCGACGCGAGCAATTATTCGAGGAAATTTGCGCAAAAGCGCTGAGCTGGTCGATTGCGCGAGCGAGCGTTGCCGAAATCGATACCATCAATATTTTGCAGGCGAGTTTACTGGCGATGCATCGCGCCGTTGAAGGTCTGCATATTCAGCCCGAGCATGTGCTGGTCGATGGCAATAAATTACCGCGCTGGCGTTATTCCGCCGAAGCGGTTGTCCAGGGCGACGATCGCGTACCGTCGATCGCGGCGGCGTCGATTATTGCGAAGGTGACGCGCGATCGAGAATTAATTGCATTCGATGCGCAATATCCGGGCTACGGCTTCGCCGATCACAAGGGTTATCCCACGCCAGCGCACATGCTCGCGTTGCAAACATTAGGCGCCACGCCGATTCATCGGCGCTCGTTCGCACCGGTGCGATTGGTCATTGAAGGTGGCGTGATAAAAACCGAGGACGGCGCATGAATTCATCGTTCGTGCATTTACGCGTGCGCTCCGAATATTCACTGGTCGATGGTCTGGTGCGTATAGACGAGCTGGCCGCACAAGTGGCGGCGCAGCGTATGCCGGCTTGCGCGCTAACCGACCTCACCAATTTTTTTGCGCTGATTAAATTCTACAAAGCCTGTATTGGCGCTGGCGTAAAACCGATTTTCGGTGCCGATTTTTTGCTGCGCGACGATGAAGATAACGGGCAGGATGTTATCTGTCTGCTCGCGCAGAACGATCAAGGTTATCGCAGTCTCACCGAGCTGATTTCGCGAGCATGGCTCGAAGGTCAACAGCAGGGTTTGCCGTATATCCGTCGCGAATGGATCGCCGAATGCGCCACCGGCGTTATTGCATTATCGGGCGGGCGTTATGGCGACATCGGGCGCGCGCTCAGTAATGGAAAAAACGAATTGGCGCTGAGGCGATTGCACGAGTGGCAGCATATTTTCGGCGATCGTTTTTATCTTGAGTTGCAACGCACCGGTCGCGCCGGCGAAGAAGATTATTTGCATGCGGCGGTTGCGCTCGCGTTGCAAAATAATTGCGCCGTCGTTGCTACCAACGATGTGCGTTTTCTAAAACCCGAACAATTCGAAGCCCACGAAGCGCGCGTCTGCATTCACGAAGGCCGCGCGCTCGACGATCCGCGTCGTCAGCGTCGCTACAGCGAACAGCAATATTTGCGCTCGCCGCAGGAGATGGCCGAGCTGTTTGCGGATATTCCGGAAGCGCTGGAAAACACCGTCGAAATCGCCAAGCGCTGCAATGTGGCCATTCAGCTCGGCAAACCTTATCTGCCCGATTATCCGGTGCCCGAGGGTTTGACGATGGCGGATTATTTTCGCCAGCTCGCGCATCAGGGCCTCGACGAACGCCTCGACGTTCTTTCGCGAATAAAAGGGTTCGATAAAACCACGCCGGATTTTGCAGCCAAACAAACGCTGTATCGCGAACGTCTCGATTTCGAACTCAACGTCATCATTCAGATGGGCTTTCCCGGCTACTTCCTGATCGTGATGGATTTTATCGGTTGGGCGAAAGCGCACGGCATTCCGGTTGGACCCGGCCGCGGATCGGGTGCTGGTTCGCTGGTGGCATACGCGCTAAAAATTACCGATCTCGATCCCATCGAATACGATTTGCTGTTCGAACGTTTTTTGAATCCCGAACGTGTATCGATGCCCGACTTCGATATCGACTTCTGCATGGAAGGTCGCGACCGCGTTATTCAATACGTAGCCGAGCGCTATGGTCGCGAAGCGGTATCGCAAATCATTACCTTCGGCACGATGGCGGCGAAAGCGGTGGTGCGCGATGTCGCGCGCGTGCAGGGCAAATCGTACGGTCTCGCCGATAAATTATCGAAAATGATTCCGTTCGAAGTCGGCATCACACTGCAGGACGCGTACGAAAAAGAGGAAGTGCTGCGCGATTTCGTCGACAACGATCCGCAGGCGCAAGAAATTTGGGAAATGGCGCTGCAACTCGAAGGCATCACGCGTAACGTCGGCAAGCATGCGGGCGGCGTCGTGATCGCGCCGTCGCGGCTCACCGATTTTGCGCCGCTGTATTGCGACGAAACCGGCTCGGGCCTCGTTACGCAATTCGATAAGAACGATGTCGAAGATGCGGGTCTGGTGAAGTTCGACTTCCTCGGTCTGCGTACGCTGACGATCATCGATTGGGCGACAAAAATTATCGATCGGCAGCGCGCGCAGAAGGGCGAAGCGCCGCTCGATATTATGGCGATTCCGCTCGACGACGAGCCGACGTTTAAATTATTGCAGCGCGCCGAAACCACCGCGGTATTCCAGCTTGAATCACGCGGTATGAAAGATCTGATCAAGCGCCTGTTGCCGTCGCGGTTTGAGGATATCGTCGCATTGGTGGCGTTGTTTCGTCCGGGTCCGCTGCAATCGGGCATGGTCGACGACTTCATCAACCGCAAACACGGCCGCGCCGAACTCGCGTATCCGCATCCGCGTTATCAGGACAAATGCCTGATTCCGATTCTCGAACCGACCTACGGAATTATTTTGTATCAGGAACAGGTGATGCAGATTCCGCAGGTCATGGCCGGCTATACACTCGGTGGCGCCGATTTATTGCGCCGCGCGATGGGCAAGAAAAAGCCCGAAGAAATGGCGAAGCAGCGCGCGGTGTTCATCGATGGCGCCAAGCAGCAAGGTTTCAACGAAGAACTGTCGTCGAATATTTTCGATCTGATGGAGAAGTTCGCCGGTTACGGTTTCAACAAATCGCACTCGGCCGCATACGCATTGGTGTCGTATCAAACTGCTTGGTTGAAGCAGCATTATCCGGCGCCGTTCATGGCGGCGGTGATGAGTTCTGAAATGCAGAACACCGACAAGATTGTTGTGTTCATCGAAGAATGCCGCGCGATGAAACTGCAATTGAAATTACCCGACGTCAATGTCGGCGATTTCATGTTCACCGTGAACGAGCTCGGCGAAATTATTTACGGACTTGGCGCAATTAAGGGCCTCGGCGAAGGCCCGATCGAAAATATTATTGCCGCGCGCAATAGCGGCGGATCATTCACCGATCTATTCGATTTCTGCGCGCGCACCGATGCGCGCAAAGTGAATAAGCGTGCGCTCGAAGCGTTGATTCGCTCGGGAGCGTTCGACCGACTCGGCGTCGATCGTGCCGTGTTGATGGCGAGTCTGCCAGATGCAATGCAGGCGGCCGAGCAGGCGGCGAATAATCAAAGCAGCGGAATCGTCGATTTGTTCGGCGACGTCGTGCCGACGATGAACAGTGGCGGCGATCCGTATAAAGATTTTCGCAACACGCGGCCGTGGAGTACGAAACAGCGGCTCGAAGGCGAGAAGGAAACGCTTGGGCTGTATGTCACCGGTCATCCGATCGACGATTACGAAACTGAGCTGCGTCAGTTCGTGCCGAATCGCATCGTCGATCTGAAGGCGGATAAGCATTCACAAACCATCGCCGGTTTGATCGTCAATTTGCGCACGATGAAAAACAAGCGCGGCGACAACATGGTGTTCGTGCAGCTCGACGATCGCAGCGCGCGCATCGAGGTCACGCTATTCGCCGATGCGTTCAGCGAGTTTCGCGAACTGCTGGTGAAAGACGCCATCGTCGTGATCGAGGGTCAGGTCAGCTTCGACGATTATTCAGGCGCGCTGAAGATGCGCGGCAAAACCGTGCGCACCTTGCTCGCCGCGCGCAGTGCGAATGTTCGTGCGCTCGAATTGAAGCTTGAAGAAACAGACTTTCGCGGCGATTTTCGCAGCGAGTTTCAGCGGCTGCTGGATAGCCACCGCGATGGCGGTTGTCCGGTCATCGTCCGCTACCGACGGCATGGCGCGCAGGCGACGCTGAGGCTGCCGGAGCAATGGCGCGTGCAACCGTCGGACGATCTGCTGCAGAGGTTGCGCGAGCGCTACGGTGTCGATCGCGTCAAACTTAGCTATCAGTAGCGTCTATCTGCTGATTAACAATTCAAAAGAGCTGTCAACAATCGACGACGCCGATCGAATCGCGTATCGTTGCGCCCACCCGGGCCAGGCGACGGCGCGAACGCAGAACGCGAAAGCAAAAATAGTGTTAACAGGCCTCTAGAGCGACTATGAATCCAAATTTCCTGGACTTTGAACAACCGATTGCCGAGCTGGAAGCCAAAATCGAAGAGCTGCAGCTGGTCGGCAACGATGCCAATCTGAACATCAACGATGAGCTGGGCAAGCTCCGCGAAAAGAGCAACAAACTCACCGAAAAGATCTTTGCGAATTTGACCCCGTGGCAGATCGTCCGCGTGGCGCGGCATCCGCAGCGGCCGTATGTGCTCGATTATCTTCCGCGCGTATTTTCAGAGTTCGATGAACTGCACGGCGATCGCCATTTCGGCGACGATCACGCCATCGTCGGCGGTGTCGCACGTCTCGACGGCATGCCGGTGATGGTGATCGGCCAGGAGAAAGGTCGCGGTGTGCAGGAAAAAGTGCGCCGCAATTTCGGCATGCCGAAACCTGAGGGCTATCGCAAGGCGCAACGGCTGATGGAAATGGCCGAGCGCTTCAAAATGCCAATCATTACGCTGATCGATACACCCGGCGCGTATCCCGGTATTGATAGCGAGGAGCGCGGCATTTCCGAAGCGATCGCGAAAAATCTCGCGGTGATGTCGCGCTTAGCGACGCCGATTATCTGCCTGGTAATCGGCGAAGGCAGCTCGGGCGGCGCGCTCGGCATCGGCGTCGGCGATCATCTGGCGATGCTGCAATACAGCACCTACTTCGTTATTTCGCCGGAAGGCTGCGCGAATATCATCTGGAAAACCACCGAAAAGGCGCCGGATGCGGCCGAGGCCATGGGGTTGACCTCGAGCGTGCTCGAAAAGCTCGGCATAGTCGATCACACGATCGAAGAGCCGAAAGGCGGCGCGCATCGCGATGTCGATCTGATGGCTACACGCATCAAAAAGCATCTGATCGAAGAACTGCGACGTTTGCAGGACATACCGGTCGATGAGTTGCTGAACAAGCGTTATCAGCGGTTGATGTCTTACGGTAATTGATTTTTTAGCAGCGTTTCTACGGCTCTTTGCCGGGAACATTCGCAAAAACGCTGCAAGTACATCCCTGTAAGCTCCGTCGGCGACATCGTGTCGCCGACGGTTTTGCGAATGTCCCCGGCAAAGAACCTGCCCCGTGCTAAACGAGTTTACTCAGGCACTAAAAATATTTCTGAATACGAAACGCTGGTGGATTGCCTACAGCGGCGGCATCGATTCGCATGTGCTGTTGCATGCCGTCGCAAAATTGCGGGATAGCCATACAAATTTTCCTCCGCTCACAGCGATTCACGTAAACCATCAAATCAATCCGCGCGCCGCTGATTGGGCGCGGCACTGCCGCGAAATCTGCGCGCAGCTCGGCATTGAATTGCATATTGAAACCGTATCGATTGTGCAGAATGGCGATGGTTTGGAAAACGCGGCCCGACGCGCGCGTTATGCGGTGTTCGAAAAATTCGTCGGCGACAACGAAGTGCTGCTGCAAGCTCATCATCGGGATGATCAAATCGAAACGCTGCTGTTGCGACAATTGCGCGGCAGCGGCATCGCTGGGCTGGCGGCGATTCCTGAACAGCGCGTGCTCGGCAAAGGCCAATTATTACGTCCGCTGTTGAATTGTCCGCGCGCCGAATTAATCGCGTATGCGCAAAGCCATGAATTGCAATGGATTGACGACGACAGCAATCGCGATCCGCATTACGACCGCAATTTCCTGCGATTGAACGTGCTGCCGTTGATCGAGCAACGCTGGCCGGCCTATCGCCACACGCTCGCTCGCGTCAGCGAACAGTCAATCGAAGCACAACGCGTGCTCGATGATCTGGCGGCGATGGATAGCGCTGGCGCAATTACCGCAGAAGGCTGTCTGTCCATTACCGTATGTCGTTCGCTGCCACCGCATCGATTGCACAATCTGCTGCGTTATTGGATTCAGCAATGCGGTCTGCCGCTGCCGAGTCGCGAGCAATTGCGCCAGATCGTTGCGGCACTCGACGCGCGCGAAGATACGGAGCCGCTAGTGCAGTGGCCCGGCGCAGAAGTGCGTCGTTATCACGATCATTTGTACGCCATGGCGCCGTTGTCGATGCTGCCTGACGGGGTCGATGTCGCTTGGCTGCCGCCGCAAGCCGTAAAGATCGATGGCATCGGCATGGTGAGCGCGGAGCAACAGATCGGCATTGGATTGCGTCCCGATCGCGTCTATCGAATCCGTTCTCGTATCGGTGGCGAGCGCTGCAAGCCAATTGGCCGCATGCATTCGCAAACCCTGAAAAAATTATTACAGGAAAGCGCGTTGCCGCCGTGGTGGCGCGATCGGATGCCGTTGATTTATTGCGGCGATCAAATCGCCGCAGTCGGCGATTTATGGGTATGTGAAGGGTTTGCGGTGTCTGCGGATGACGCCGGCTGGCACATTCAGTGGCAGCGCCCCGGCACATAATCGGAACAAGCGATTGACCGGTTAATCAGCGGCTCAAATTGAGCCGACGCGCCCCTTCTGTTAAGCTGGGCGCCCATCTTGTAGGGCCAATCTTTCTCGCAACGGCCCCTCCATTATTTCCGTCCTACTTACAAAAAAGGCTCGACATGGCGACTCGTTTTATTTTCGTCACCGGCGGTGTTGTTTCGTCATTGGGTAAAGGCATCGCATCGGCCTCATTGGGCGCGATTCTCGAAGCGCGCGGCCTTAAAGTGACGATGCTCAAGCTCGATCCGTACATCAACGTCGATCCGGGCACGATGAGTCCGTTCCAGCACGGCGAAGTATTCGTCACCGAAGACGGCGCCGAAACCGATCTCGATCTCGGCCACTACGAACGTTTCCTGCGCGTGAAAATGTCGCGTCGAAATGCATTCACCACTGGCCGCGTTTACGAAACCGTACTGCGTAAAGAGCGCCGTGGCGATTATCTCGGCGGCACCGTACAGGTCATTCCGCACATCACCGATGAAATCAAACGCCGCGTGATTGAAGGCGCGGGCGATGCGGATATCGCACTGGTCGAAATCGGCGGTACCGTCGGCGACATCGAAAGTCTGCCGTTCCTCGAAGCCGCGCGTCAGTTAAAACTCGAACTCGGTTCGAATCGCGCGATGCTGATGCATTTGACGCTGGTGCCGTACATCGCGACTGCCGGTGAAACCAAAACCAAACCGACACAGCATTCGGTAAAAGAATTACGTTCGATCGGGTTGCAGCCCGACATTCTCGTGTGCCGCTCCGACCATGAAATCGATCTGAATTCGCGTAAAAAAATCGCGTTGTTCACCAACGTTGAAGAGCGCGCCGTAGTGCCGTTGCCCGATGTCGATACGATTTATCGCATTCCTTCGCTGTTACAGGAACATGGTCTCGATCAAATCATCGTCGAGCGTTTCGGCTTGCAATGCCCGCCGGCCAATCTCGCCGAGTGGAGCCGTGTGATCGATGGCGAAGTGAATCAACTGCGTACCGTCAACATTGCCATGGTCGGTAAATACACCGATCTGATCGACGCGTATAAATCAGTAAACGAAGCGCTGAAACACGCGGGCATTCAATCGCACACGCGCGTCAAGATCGAATATATCGATTCCGAAAGCATCATCGATAACGGCACCGGTTGCCTCGAAGGCAAAGACGGCATTCTGGTGCCCGGCGGTTTCGGGTTACGCGGCGTCGAAGGCAAAATCGCTGCGGTGCGATTTGCGCGCGAAAAGGGCGTGCCGTATCTCGGCATTTGCCTCGGCCTGCAAATGGCAGTGATTGAATTCGCACGCGATGTTGTCGGTCTCGCCGGCGCCAACAGCACCGAGTTCGATAAAAAGGCGCCGCATCCCGTGGTTGGTTTAATTACCGAGTGGGTCAACGCGGAAGGTAAAACCGAGCAGCGCGACGAAAGCTCCGATCTCGGCGGCACGATGCGTTTGGGCGGGCAGGAATGTCGTCTCGTCGACGGCAGCATTGCGAAATCGTTGTACGGGCGCGATGTCATCGTCGAGCGCCATCGCCATCGGTATGAAGTGAACAACAATTACGTCGATCGTTTGCAGCAAGCGGGTCTGCGCATCGGCGGGTGGTCGGCCGACGACACGCTGGTGGAAATGGTCGAAATTCCGGATCACCCGTGGTTCGTCGCGTGCCAGTTCCATCCGGAATTTACATCGACGCCGCGCGAAGGGCATCCGCTGTTTTCCGGTTTCATCAACGCTGCCGTTAAGCATGCGACCGCTGCGAAGGATTAAGTTATGAACGCGAAAATTATTTCGGTCGGCGATCTCACCATCGCGAATAAATTGCCGTTCGTATTATTCGGCGGCATGAACGTGTTGGAATCGCGCGATCTGGCGCTCCGCATTTGCGAACACTACGTCACCGTGTGCGCCAAGCTAAATATTCCGTATGTATTCAAAGCATCGTTCGACAAAGCGAATCGCTCGTCAGTGACTTCGTTTCGCGGCCCTGGTCTCGATGCCGGCCTTAAAATTTTCGAAGAAATCAAAAAAACGTTTCGCGTGCCGGTGTTGACCGATATTCACGAACCCGCGCAGGCGCAACCCGCCGCCGAAGTGTGCGACATTCTGCAGTTGCCGGCGTTTTTGTCGCGTCAGACCGATTTGGTGGTCGCGATGGCGAAAACGAAAGCCGTCATCAATATCAAGAAGGCGCAATTTCTCGCGCCGCATGAAATGAAACATATTCTGCATAAGTGCGAAGAAGCCGGTAACGACAGGCTGATTCTGTGCGAACGCGGCACCTCGTTCGGCTACAACAATCTCGTTGTCGACATGCTCGGCTTCGGCATCATGAAACAATTCGAATACCCGGTATTTTTTGATGTAACGCACGCGCTGCAAATGCCGGGTGGTCGCGCCGATTCGGCCGGCGGTCGCCGTCAGCAAGTGGTTGAGTTGGCGCGCGCCGGTATGTCGCAGGGCCTGGCCGGATTGTTTCTCGAAGCGCATCCGAATCCCGATGAAGCGAAATGCGACGGTCCGTGCGCGTTGCCGCTCGATAAGCTCGAACCCTTTCTCGCGCAGGTAAAAGCGATCGACGATTTGGTGAAAGGTTTTTCGCCGCTGACGATTCGATAACTCGGCAGCGCAATTCATTCCAGAGAGGCAAATTCATTTGCCCGACAATTGCAGCGCCTTGGCGCGCACACAAACTCAGAGGAGATAGTGAATGGCGGTAATCAGCGATATCAAAGCGTTTGAAGTGTTGGATTCACGCGGCAACCCGACTGTGTTGGCGGAAGTCATCCTTGCGGATGGCAGCGTTGGCAGCGCGTGCGCGCCCTCTGGTGCATCGACCGGTTCGCGCGAAGCGCTCGAATTGCGCGATGGCGATAAGACACGTTACCTCGGCAAAGGCGTACTGAAAGCCGTCAACAATATCAACACGACGATTCGCGATTTGCTTAAAGGCAAAGACGCCGCCGATCAACGTGCACTCGATAATGCAATGATTGCCGCCGACGGCACCGAAAATAAAGCGAACCTCGGCGCGAACGCGATTCTCGCGGTATCGCTGGCTGCAGCGAAAGCGGCGGCGATTTCGAAAAAAATTCCGTTGTACCAACACATCGCCGATTTGAACGGCACACCCGGTCAATACAGCATGCCGGTACCGATGATGAACATCATTAACGGCGGCGAGCATGCCGACAACAATGTCGACATTCAGGAATTCATGATTCAGCCAGTCGCTGCACCGACGTTTGCCGAAGCATTGCGTGCCGGCGCTGAAATTTTTCATACATTGAAAAAAGTTTTGTCATCGCAAGGCTTGAATACCGCGGTCGGCGATGAAGGTGGTTTTGCTCCGAATCTGCCGTCGAATGAAGCGGCACTCACGGTGATCGTTGAAGCGGTTACTAAGGCGGGTTATAGCGTCGGTAAAGACATCACCTTCGCGCTCGACTGCGCAGCGAGCGAAATTTATAAAAAAGGTAAATACTACCTTGCCGGTGAGGGCAAACAAATCACCACAGCGGAGTTTTCCGATTA
>CBFHCK010000020.1:0-14995 GCA_965653955.1 uncultured Spongiibacteraceae bacterium | reverse complement strand
AGGATAAGTGGGTTATTAACAGCCACGCCGATTAGAGCAGAGGCATCTGAGCGAAAAAACGGCGTCGCAGTAAAATCCGGCAACTTCTCTGTAGCATCGCTCTGTCTGCTCATTACAATCTCCGCCGAAGCCGCTAATCCACCGGCGCTTGCCGATCTCAGTCTTGATGAACTCTCGGCCATTCAAATTACCTCGGTCGCACGGCACGCACAAAATCTGTCGGATGCGCCTGCCGCCATTTTCGTAATTACACACGATGACATTCGCCGATCTGGAGCAACCAGCATTCCAGAGGCGTTACGGTTAGCACCTAATTTACAGGTCGCTCGTATCGATTCGTATCAATATGCGATCAGCGCACGCGGCTTCAATACCACCACGACGAACAAACTGCAGGTGCTGATAGACGGGCGCAGCGTATACACGCCGCTTTACTCCGGGGTGTTTTGGGATGTGCAGGATGTCGTGATAGAGGATATCGATCGCATTGAGGTCATTAGCGGCCCCGGCGGTACGCTGTGGGGTTCGAATGCGGTAAACGGCGTCATCAATATTATTACGCGCAGCTCGGATGCCACTCAGGGTGGACTGCTTAGCCTCGGCGCGGGCTCCGATGAGCGCAACGCGGCGGCACGCTACGGCGGGCAAGTTACCGAAAACACGAGCTATCGTGTTTACGCAAAAGGATTCAGCCGCGACAGTACTGAAACCGGCACTCATCAGAATGCTCACAACGATTGGGGTAAACGCCAAGCGGGTTTCCGAGTCGACAGCAACAACAGCGGCGATAGTTTTGTAATCCAAGGCGATGCCTACGATGGCGCGGTTAATCAGCCGATCGTCGATGATCGCGAATTCAGCGGTCACAATTTGCTCGCACGCTGGAATCGCGACTTACAAAATGGTTCGTCATTGCAAGTCCAGGTATTTTACGATCACACCGAACGCAAATATCCGGGTATTTTTTCCGAAACGCTCGACACCTACGACATCGACCTGCAACATCAAATATTAGTAGGCGGTAAGCACAACATCGTATGGGGCGGTGGTTATCGAAGCTCGCGTGACGATGTCGATAATGGAGCGCTTCTCGCTTTTCTTCCGGAAAAAACCTCACTTAACTGGACCAATTTGTTCGTTCAGGATGAAGTCATACTGAGCGAACGCCTGCGCCTCACTGTCGGCGCAAAACTCGAACGCAATCCCTATACCGATTGGGAGTTCCAGCCGAACGCACGTCTCGCGTTGAAGCTCCCGAACGATGCACTGTTGTGGACAGCAGTTTCGCGCGCAGTGCGCACGCCATCGCGAATCGACAGTGATTTATTTTTTCCAGGCACGCCTCCGTACACGCTAGTGGGCAGTCCCGATTTCCAATCGGAAAAACTCACCGCTTACGAAATTGGCTATCGCTCGCAGCCCACTAAAAATCTGTCGTTTTCGATTTCCACGTTTTATAACGATTACGACGATTTACGCACCATCGAACGGCCCGTCGGCCAACCGCTGGTTATCGATAATAAAATGGAGAGCCGCGCCTATGGCGTCGAAATATGGGGTACTTATCGGATAACGAACGATTGGCATTTGAGTGCAGGCTACAACCATCTTTCTCAACATCGGCGATTGGATTCCGATAGCACCAGCACCGGGGGTACGCAGACAGAGGGTAACGACCCGAGGCAGCAATTCTCATTGCGATCTGCGGTCAATCTGCCGCATAACGTCGAGTTCGATCTGATACTTCGTTCAATAGCGCGCCTGCCGGATCCCGACGTTGCCGGTTATACCGTGCTCGATTCGCGCGTCGGTTGGAACGTGTCACCCAGCCTCCAACTATCTCTTAATGCGTTGAATTTATTCGATCGTCGCCACGCGGAATTTGGCACTGCGCCCATCTACAGCGAATTTCGCCGGGCGCTGTATGCGGAAATGATATGGAAATTCTGATCCGAACAGTGATGTTTAAACGATACAAATGGTGCTCGTCGTTGATCGCGCGAAGCGAGCAATGGCGCCGGCGCTCGCATTTACGCACCGGCCACCTAGCCAGGGCGGCAACATTGTCGGTAGCGATATTCGCGTTTCTTATCACGGCTCCAGAATCGAGTATCGCCGACGAATCATTCGGCAATGTCGCTGAATATCAGGTGAAAGCCGCTTTTCTCTATAAATTCTGCCAGTACGTCGAATGGCCACAAAACGCATTCGCCAGCGGCGACAGTCCCATCGTTCTCGGCGTTGCCGGGCCGGATAGCCTGCTTGCCGAACTCGGCAACGTGGTGCGCAACCACACTGTTAATGGTCGTCCCGTGCAGGTGAGAAAAGTAGATGGCAACGCAAGCCCGACCGGCTTGCACGTGTTGTTTATTGCGCGCTCTGAACAATCAAATCAGCCGAAATTAATATCTCAGTCTCAGAAATTGCCATTGTTATTGGTCACAGAAAGTCCGGCCGATCTCGATGACGGCGGCGGTATTAACTTCGAGGTTCAGGACAATCGTGTGCGTTTTGATGTGGGGCTCGCCTCCGTCAATCGCCAAGGTTTGCGATTAAGTGCTCAGCTGTTGAAAGTGGCGCGCAACGTACGTGGAGAGGCTGCGCCATGAAAGGATGGTTCAGTTTGCGCTCGATTCGCCAGAAGTTATTTGCGGGCGTGTTGCTCACCACGCTATCTGCGCTGCTCATCTCCGGAAGTGTGATGGTGCTGTATGACCTGCGCGATTATCACGAACGATTGACGCAGGATTTAACAACACAAAGTAATTTGCTCGGTCTCGCCAACGTATCCGCGCTGCAATTTAATGATCGAAAAGTTGCGAACGAAAGTCTTGCCACGTTAGCCGCTAGACCACAAATCTTAGCCACCGCTATTTACAACGCCCGAGGCGCATTGTTTGCGAGCTATTCGAGCGCGGAAAACAGCGCGGATAAGTTTCCGGCACTGCCGGAAGGCGAAGGTCAGCGCGTCGAGGGCGACAACCTGATCGTATTCCGGCGCATCGTTGATCAAAACGAAATTCTCGGCACGATTTACATCAAGGCCCGCTACCAACTCTACGAACGGGTTTGGCATTACGCCGGTATTGTGTTGTTAGTGATGCTACTGGCATTGATTATCTCGATGCTGATGTCGTTTTGGCTGCAGGCACGCGTAGCTCGCCCGATTTTGCAGATTACCGATATCGCACGTCGCGTGACCGAACAGCGCGATTACAGTTTGCGCGCCGATAAAACTACGGATGATGAAATCGGATATCTCGCCGGTTCATTCAACGAATTATTAGCGGAAGTTGGCACGCGCAACGCCGAACTTGAATCCTCAAACACGCAACTACAGCAACAAATTCTGGAACGTCAGGAAGCCGATCGAGCGTTGCTCGACAGCGAACGCCGCTATCGGACATTGGTTACCGCGTTGACCTCCGTGGTCTGGCTCGCGGATGCCGAAGGTCAATTCGGTGACGATCAATTGCGGTGGGATGAATATACCGGCCAGACGTCCACTGAATATCGCGGTTGGGGATGGCTCAATGCCTTCCACGAGAATGATCGCGACAAGGTTAAAAAACTCTGGCAGCAAGCCAGTGCCGAATCGAAACCGTTGAAATGCGAGGTGCGTTTGTGGCGCGCAGAGCATGACGCTTATCGCTATGTGAATTTGCGCGCGGTACCGCTGCTTGACGATCGCGGTCGCTTGCACGAATGGATCGGCACCGCTGACGACATCGACGATCAACGCCGTGCGCTGTTGGAAATTCAACGTCTGAATACCGAATTGGAGATGCGCGTCGGCGAGCGCACTGCCGAACTCGAGCGTACCAACAAAGAACTCGAAGCGTTCAGTTATTCGGTGTCGCACGATCTGCGCACACCGTTGCGCGCGATCGATGGCTTCAGTCAGGCGCTGCTTGAGGATTACGGCAATCAACTGGATGAAACCGGGCGCGACTATCTAGCGCGCGTTCGCTCAGGCGCGCAGCGCATGGGCCGATTAATCGACGATTTGCTCAAACTCGCCCGCGTCAGCCGCGTAACGCTGAATCAGGAACCGATCGACTTAAGCGTTATTGCGGAAGAGATTGTCCACGATCTGCGCGACGCCGATCCCACGCGCAATGTCGATGTGCGTATTACCACGCAGTTAACCGCTGTTGGCGATATGCATTTAATGCGGATCGCATTGGAGAACCTGCTGAACAACGCGTGGAAGTACACCAACAAACGCGAGCAGGCTCGAATCGAATTTGGAATGCGCCAATACAAAGGCGACGCGTGTTATTTCGTACAGGATAACGGTGCAGGTTTCGACATGGCCTATGCCGGCAAATTATTTGGCGCATTTCAGCGTCTGCATGACGCCAAGGACTACACCGGCACAGGCGTCGGGCTCGCCACTGTGCAACGCATTATTCATCGGCATGGTGGGCATATCTGGGCCGAAGCGACCGTCGATAAAGGTGCCACATTTTATTTCACGCTAGCCGTACCGAAGGAGTTCCGACATGAACACCAGACCGATACTCTTGGTCGAAGACAATCCGGATGACGAAGCATTAGCACTGCGCGCTTTCGCGAAGCTGAACATCAGCAACAAAGTTATCGTTGCGCGCGATGGGGTTGAAGCACTCGATTATCTGTTCGCCACCGGCGCACACGCCGACACGTCTCCCCAGTTGCCTGCACTGGTATTGCTGGATTTGAAATTGCCTCGAATCGATGGGCTGGAAGTATTACAACAAATTCGACAGAACGAAAAAACGCAAATTCTTCCGGTCGTGATTTTAACGTCCTCGCGCGAGGAGCAGGATATCGTGCAGGGCTACAATCTCGGCGCGAACAGTTATGTACGTAAACCCGTCGATTACAACGAGTTCGTGCAAGCAGTCAGTCAATTAGGTGTGTTCTGGTTATTGCTCAACGAGTTACCGCACGTAAAATAGATTTATAAAGAAAATGGTTTGGAAAGACATTGATGATACTGAGGTAGCGAAAATGGAAGCCGCAGCACCGATTCGCGCATTGATCGTCGAGGATAACGAAGACGATGTACTTCTACTGCTGAACGTCATCAAGAAAGGCGGTTTTGCACCCGAGTTCCGCCATGTCGATTGCAGGAGTGATCTGGTAGAGGCACTGAAATCGCCGTGGGATATCGTTTTTTCAGATTACACAATGCCCAGCTTCAATGGCCATGAGGCACTGGAAGTCGTGCGTGCATTGGACCCCGATGTGCCCTTCTTTTTCGTATCCGGCACGATTGGCGAAGACCGTGCTGTCGAAGCAATGCGACTCGGTGCGCAGGATTATTTCATCAAGGGACATTTGAAACGCCTGCCCTCCGCGATTCAACGCGAACTGCGCGACAGCAGCACGCGCAGAGACCATCGTCTCGCGCAGGAGCGTATTCAATATTTAGCCAATTACGACCTGTTGACCGGTTTGCCGAACCGAACATTTTTTATCGATAAGCTTGCGCAGTGTCTGACCAATGCCAGCGGTTTGCATAGCATTGGGAAATCTCAACCACTCATCGCGGTATTCAGTTTCAACCTCGATCGGTTCAAGGATGTCAACGATCATCTCGGCGCGGCAGCGGGCGATCAGCTGCTAATTGAGTTGGGTGCGCGTTTGCGTGCAATCATTGGCCGCGACAACATCGTCGCGCGTATGGCTGCCGATGAATTCGCCATTATCGCCACGCATCTGCGCGAGGAAGCAGACGTCGCAAAAATGGCCGAAGCGTTGCTGTCGATCGTGACGCGACCTTTCATGCTCGCTCGCTACGAATGGCGCGTTTATGCGAGTGTCGGCTGCAGCATGTTTCCGCGCGATGCGAAAGACAGCTCAGAGTTACTGGGTCACGCTGCAATCGCGCTACACCACGCGCAACAGCAACCCGGTAACAGCTATCGCGAATATTCAACGCAAATGCGATCGATGCTACAGAAAAAACTGGAGACGAATCGCGCGTTGGAAATGGCGCTGGACCAGCAGCAATTTCAATTGCACTATCAACCGCAGGCCAGAACTGCGGATGGCCGTATCCTTGGCGTCGAAGCGCTTATCCGGTGGCATCGTCCGGATATCGGCATGGTTCCTCCAGACATGTTTATTCCGCTTGCCGAGGAATCGGGCCTTATCGTGCCAATCGGCGAATGGGTTTTACGCGAAGCTTGCCGTCAAATTCAGCAGTGGCGACAACAAGGTACGCCTTTACGCGTGGCGGTGAATTTTTCTGCTTATCAGTTTCGCCAACCGAATCTGGTTGAGTGCGTAGCGCGGGCATTGCACGACACCGAATTGCCACCCGAATTATTCGAGGTGGAGGTTACCGAAACCGCATTGATGCAGGACACGAACATCGCACGCTCGATATTGTCCGACTTGCACAACCTCGGCGTTTCGATTGCACTCGACGATTTCGGCACAGGCTATTCGAGCCTCAGTTATCTAAAACAATTTCCAGTAGATCTGTTAAAGATTGACCGGGCATTTATTTCCGATCTGCCGACAGATCAAGACGATGCGGCAATTGTTCGAGCGATCATCGCACTCGCGGAAAAATTGGGTCTGAAAGTTATCGCTGAAGGCGTTGAAACTAAAGAGCAGATGATTTTTCTAAGGAATGCCGGCTGCGATATGTTTCAGGGATACTATCTCCAGCGCCCTGTGCCCGCCGACCAACTGTTTAAGTTTTTTAACGATAGCAGCAGAAGCTGAGCATGGAGCGGCAGTAAGCCTCCCTAGCCAGCCGCTAAGCGTGTGAGAAGAGTATGGACAGCATTACGCCCATTAATAATTCTGGAAAACCCTTGCGGGGATTAATTATCGAAGACAACGATACGGATTATTTGTTGCTGGAGCGTCATCTACAAAAAATGCTGCCGACCATCAGCTGCGCCAGGGCTGAAAATCGCGCGCAAGTCACCGCCGCACTGACGCAACCCATCGACTTGATCGTCACCGATTACCACTTGCTCGATATCGAAGGTAATGAGCTGCTCACCACTATTGCCAGTGCTCAAGGCAATACGCCGTGTATTCTTTTGAGCGGTTCGCTGTACGAATTGGATCAGGTGGCAGCGCCCCACAATGTCACCGCAAAACTTGAGAAAGGCGATATTCCTGCATTACGTTCGGCACTTGAACGTATCGTAAAAAATATCGAGTAACTATGCGTGCGAAGCGCGCTGCGCATATTTATCCAGGCATTGCCGCAGCCGCGATAAATTCAATGGCTTCGCGACATGTTCATCCATACCCGCCGCGAAGCACCGCTCCACATGCTCCTCTAACGTGTGCGCGCTCAACGCAACGATGGGGCAACGGCGCAGCTCGAGTCGCTCCTCTAACGCGCGAATAGACAGCGTGGCATCGTAACCATTCAGAACCGGCATTTCGCAATCCATCAGAATCAGATCGAACTCTTCGTAACGAACTCGATAGGTGAACAGCAATTCAGAACCGTTCGCGCAGATCACACTGTCGTGACCGAGTTTGCGCAACATCGTCTGAATGACAACTTGATTGGTTACGTTATCTTCTGCCACCAGCACCATAAGCGGAGTGCTAGAAACAGCATTCATGCTTTTCACCTGATGCAGGCTCGCCCGCGTCGCTGCCAGCCCTAATGTACGACTAAAGGCCGCTCGCAAATCGGCGGCAAGCAATGGCTTCTCCTCCGTGACAACAATACCGGCGGCTTCGCGTTCAGCAAGATCCGGTATATACGTACAGGCGGTTAGCAATAGCAGGGGCGGCAGGTTTTCGCCGTACTCCTGTTGAAGCGCGCGAGCCAGCTCCAGCCCATTCTTGCCCGGCATCTTTAAATCGATTGAGATCAGATCGAATGTGTTATCGATTGCGCGCTGCTCGGCGACACAGCGCAAAGCCTGCTCAGCGTTATGGGCAACATGGATCTGCATTTGCCAATTTCGAATATGCATCGCAGCCAATTCGCAGAAATGCACATTGTCATCGACCAGCAATACCGATTTTCCCGCGAGTACGTCTATCGATTGTGGAGCTTCCTGCACCGACGTCGGCGGCAATGGCAGATCTATCCAGAAACAGCTACCGCGTGCCGGCTCGCTACGGACACCGACACTGCCTCCTAGCAACTCCGCCAACTGCTTTGTGATGACCAAGCCAAGACCGGTGCTACCGTAGTGCCGAGACCCGTCCTCCAGTTGCGAAAAAGCCTTAAACAATTGCGCTTGCTGCGCAGTCGCAATGCCGACACCCGTATCGCTGACAGCGATGCGCGTCAGCCCGTTATGAGGCGAGGGTGTTATGGACAATCGAATTTCACCGCTATCGGTGAATTTAATCGCGTTGCCGAGAAAATTAATCAGCATTTGTCGAATGCGAGTGGGATCGCCGCTAACCCATGCCGGCATGTCGGAGGGGATATCACAAAGCAATTCGATATTTTTTTCGTCTGCTTTCAGGCGAAATAACGTCAGCGCATCGACCGCGACGCGATGCAAATCGAACGGCACGACTTCAACTCGCATCCGACCTGCTTGAATTTTGCTGAAATCCAGAATGTCATTGATGACCGTGAGCAACGCCGTGGCCGATGAATAAACAATATCGTTATAGCGGCGTTGCGTGCCGTTCAAACCCGAGTCGTTCAACAGTTCCGACATACCGAGGATACCGTTCATCGGCGTGCGGATTTCGTGACTCATACGTGCCAGAAATTCACTTTTTGCGCTGGAGTCTGCCTTAGCTGCTTCCTCATTTCTGATCGTTTCGCGAAACCGCAGCCCGATGCATCCCGCCAGCAAACCGATCTGAATTAATTGCACGACGTAACGTACGATGTTGTCGTACCAAAGCGAGGAATTATTAGGAACGGTAACAATGGAAATCGCCAGCGGCAGTACATAGAGAGAGGTGAACAGCAAAAATAACCCTGCGTTGCGATCGCCCTTTCGCCAACGCCAAAAGCTGATACCGATTAACGACAGATACTGGATGCAATAGGTCGGCAGGATTGCAGTACCAATCACGCTCGGCCAAAACCAGGATATCGGGATAGCCAACGTAAATATGACTAACAACCCTATCTGCAATCGATAGCCCGCTGACGACACCTCGCGCAATCGTAGAATAGTGACCGCTAAAATCCCCGTCGCGATGAACGGTAGGAGCGCCGACCATATAAGCGCCGAGTTATTGAGTATGGGGTGATTGGGCCAAAACCATTTGAAACCGAAACCGTGCTCCACTGCGTACGTAAAAAATATGCTCCATATATACAACGCAAGCGCTGCAACCACTGCATTCCGGGTAAATACCAGCACAATAAGACAAGCGAGCGCAGCTACCGTCAAAACACCGAGATAACTCGATGAAATCATCGTCGATGTCTGCGATCGAACGATCAATTCCTGCTGTGTTTGCAGCGACAGGTATTCAAGAATGCTCTGTGGTCGCCCTCTTACGCGTAAATATATATCTGCCGTTTCGCCTGCACGTAACGAAAAGGGAAACAGGAATTCAGGATGCGGCAACGGGCGTGAAGAAAATGGCCGACTGGTGCCCGTGTGAAACTGTTCGTCGATTACGCCGTCGTTCAACACGTACACGTCAAATTCGCGCAGCCGCGGATTCGCATATACAAGCGCCAATGCACGATCACGCTCGGTCGCTGCCACCCGGAAACGAAACCATATCGCTATATCGGTGGCCAGCGGAAATCGCGTGCTCGCATCCACCTGCTGCCATGTCTGCACCGCACGCACGTCATCGAGAGTGCGTTGTGATGTTTCATCGCGGAGAAAATAAAGTAGTCCGGTGTCGCGTATTAATCGCGACTTCGAAAGCGATTGCCGCTCGGCTATAAACGAAAGTGCAACGACTGCTAAAAAACCAAGCACGACCAGCGTCGCTTTAAACATGCGACGCGTTGAGTTTGCTGTAAGTAGGCTATCCATCGCTCCATGTGTATCTGGCATTCCTATATCCTTTATTTATCCTATTTAGATCGAATACATACGCTTCCATGAACGCGGCATGTTACCTACGGGGATGACCCGATCGCGATGGGGATAAACAGCGGTACCAATTTAACGCGCCGCGAAGTCAGTGCGGCAAAATGCCCGCGCATAATAATCCGAGACGATGCGCATGCCAATCAGCGCAGATATTCATGCGCCAGTATTACAAATACGCTAGCGCTCCAGGTGTGCGCCCGATCGCGCAGCGGCGCGCCAGTCAACGCATTAAAGTTTTCTGCCATACCGCCGTGTTCGACGAGTGCGCAAAATCGCGCGGCGATGGTTGTCGCCAATGCGTCTTCGCCAATATTGGTCAACGCATCGACCAGTAACAATGTACTTGGCGCCCAAATCGGACCGCGCCAATAGCCATCGGCGATATATCCATCGCTGTGTGGAGCTTCGCTGGCGAGGCCATGCTCGGTTAAAAACCGGTGCTGAAGTTTTTTGACTAGCACTTTTCTTATGGATGCCGGCAATTGCTCGCCAAGTATCAATGGCAACAGCAATAACAATGTATCGCTCGTTATAAATTCATCGTCACGCAACCCGACGAAGCCATCGTCGCGCCACAGCCGCAGCATCAGCGTTTGCAACAACGCGTCGGAACGTTGTTGCCACTGCTTTGCGGCGCGTGGCTTTTTCAATCGTTGCGCGATCGTCGCGAGCATTTGCATTTGTACGATTAAAAATGCGGACAAATCCGGTGTTTCGGCCGGCATACCGCCATCGAACAATGTCGAATTATCCCAGCCTGAATCGTTGCCGTGATTGTATTGCGCAAGACCATTGCGATTATCGTCGCGCTCGTGCAGCCACCATTCGGTCCAGCGAGACAGCGGCGCGTATATTTGCTGCAAATGCTGAATACCGATGGCTTTGCGTTTCAGCAGCCATTGCAATGTCCATCCATGAATCGGCGGTTTACAAAAATTCCAGATGGTTTGCGTGTCGTTAATGCAATCCGGCAATGTGCCCGATGCACGTTGAAAATCGAACGGCAACATGAATTGATGCCATGCCAATTCCACATTGCGATAACTGAGGGCCATCGCATTGAAGCAGTGATCCCAGCTCCACACCGCAGTCAGCCAATTTTTCGACATCAGCATGGCCGGACGCGATAACAAACCGCTCGGCGCAACGATCGCCGACCATTGCACATAGGACGCCAATTCGCGCGTGACATGAAATCGCCGCGCTACCGATGGGGCTTGTTGAAGCCACTCTGCAAATTCAACCTCAACCGCACGTCGATGGGCTGCAAAACTTTTTGCGGAACGGATTAAATCCTGAGGCCATTCGTCGCGGCACTCGCCAAGCAGGCATTCGAACTGACCGCGCCCCTCTGCGTTGATATCGATAACAATGTGTTCGGATCGCGCAATGGCTGGCGGTGCATCGACAACGGCTTTTCCGCGTAGCGAAAATAGCGCGAGCGTTACTCGATTCGAAAAACTATTGATCTGCCAGCCGCCGTTTCGCGCAACCGCTTGATCGTATTCGCCAGTGGCAAACGTCAGCCGTATACCGCAATTTTTTCCCCGAATATGTAACGTGTCGCGATCGGAGAAGCAGACTTCAACGGCACTTTGCGCCGTACTTAAACGTAATACGGTGGGCGACGCGGTTATCGACACGTCGTTCGCGATGTTATCGATCAGCAATTCCAGCCGGCAGATTTCACGATTTGGCGCATCGCCATGCATCGTGCGCAAATACACACCGGCAGCGCGTGCCGAATTGGCGGGTAATTGTGAAATCGCAAGATACGAGCCGGCACGACTGAAAGGGACCGATGCAATATCGAAGGTAATCATGCGTTGCTCGCACTTCGTTCGCTTACGGAGGAGCCAGAATAAGCCGAATGGCGAAATACAGAAACAGCGATGCGGAGATCGCGCTGCATAAGCGGCGGAAATAGTCGCCGTGCATGCGGCCACCCAATGCTGACAGACTGGTGATGAACAGACACCACGCTAAACCACCCGCAAAAAAGCCACCGAACAGCGCGGTGAAATCCCTCGGCGAAGCCGCGCCGCTGCTGGCAATGAGACTGCCGCCCACCGCCGCGAACCAGATGATCGACGTCGGCGAAGCTAACGACAGCGCCAGGCCGCGCATGAACAAATTAAACCGATTGAGCGGCAGACTGTCGCTATCTGCGGCGGTAAATTTTTTCGGAGTAAATGCAGCGCGCAAGGCATCCACAAATAGATACAGCAATACCGCACCGCCGACGCTCCATAACAACCAGTGCACTGCGGTATAACGTAAAAGCAGACCGATGCCGAGCAGCGACAATACGGCATACGCTAAATCGCCAAAACATGAACCAAGACCAAGCAGCATCGCCGGCGCGGTGCCCGATCGAATCGCGGTATTGATCAATGCCACATTGACGATGCCGATATCGAGACACAGCGATAACGACAACAGAAAACCGGTAACGAATAATTCCAATTATTTGCCCGTACTCTTATTTGTCCGCACTCTTATTTGCCCGTCTGCAATTGTGCACTGTCCCAGCCGCCGCCGAGCGCTTTGATCAGCAGCACGCTCGCGGTGAATTGCCGGCCGCGCGCCTGCAATAAATTGCGCTCGTTGGTAAAAGCGGCGGTCTCGGCAGTAATGACATTCAGATAACTGACCGTGCCCGCCTTGTATTGGTTGTTAACCAATTGCAACGCTTCGCGCGCAGCGCGCACTGCATCCTGTTGATATTCGACTTCCTGTTTCAGCCGATCGAGCGCGATCAGATTGTCCTCGACTTCTTGCAAACCGATCAGCACCGTCTGTCGATAATTCGCGACGGTTTCATCGTAAGCCGCAACCGCCTGCTCACTTTGCGAGGAGCGCAAACCGGCATCGAATAATGGCAACGCCAGCGTCGGACCAAGCGACCAGAAACGATTCGGCGCGCTGAACCAATCGGAAAAGCTATCGCTGCGATAACCGCCGCTGGCGGAAATTCCAATTACCGGAAAATACGCCGCTTTAGCTACGCCGATCTGTGCATTGGCAGCGACGACGCGACGTTCCGCCGCGGCAATATCGGGGCGCCGCTCAAGCAGTGTCGACGGCAGCGTCAGCGGAATGTCAGGTAATTCAATCGTTAGCTCAGCGGGTGTTAACGCCACATCGGCGGGTGCTTTGCCGATCAGAATCGCAATCGCATGTTCGAGTTGCGCGCGATCGATCTGGTTATCGACCGCCTGCGCCTGTGCGGACTTCAATTGGGTTTCTGCTTGCGCGACTTCGGCGCGTCCGGTAACGCCGACCGCGTATTGATTACGTGTCAGTTGCAGCGATTTCTCGTAATCCGCCACGGTGCGATCGAGCAATGCCTGCTGTGCATCGGTAATTCGTAGCAGAAAATAATTCTGCGCAAGCTCGGCCTGTGCACTGAGCAGCGCGGCCGCGAGATCGGCCTTGTTAGCCAATGCGTTGGCATTGCCGGCTTCGACTTCGCGACGAATACGCCCCCATACATCGAGTTCCCAGCTGGCATCGAGCGTCACCGTTTGTTGTTCGCTTCCCGTCGATGAACTGATCTCATCGCGTGTCGACCGATTGGCAATATGCGAACGCAACGACGAGGCGTTCAACGATAAGTTCGGAAAATACGCCGCACGCGCACCGCGCGCTGCCGCACGCGCTTGCCGGTAACGCGCTTCTGCCGCAACGACCGATTGATTGGCGGCGATCAATTCAGTCTGCAAGCGGGTCAATTCATCCGAGTTGAATACTTCCCACCATTGTCCTTGCTCGATCGCGTTAGGCGTTGCGATTTTCCACCGGCCACTTTCCGCTTCTTTATAGTTTGCGGAAACCGGCGTTTCCGGACGGCGATAATCCGGGCCTACTGCGCACGCTGCCAACGTGCCAGCCATAACAATCAGTGCTGTCTTACACAACGTCATTGGATTTTCTCACCGGAAAAGTTCGCGCTAAAAACCGTTGCCAGCGTTGCTGCGAACGCAGCCGCCAGCGATCGAGCGCCAGATACACCACCGGCGTCGTATATAGCGTCAGTATCTGGCTGAACAGCAAACCGAACACAATCGAAATACCGAGCGGATGGCGCAGTTCAGCACCGTCGCCGCTACCCAAGGCAAGCGGCAGCGCGCCCAACATCGCCGCGAGCGTTGTCATCAGAATCGGGCGGAAGCGCAGCAGGCATGCATGAAAAATGGCATCGCGCGAATTCATGTTCTGCTCGCGCTCCGCGTGCAGCGCGAAATCGATCATCATGATCGCGTTCTTCTTGACGATGCCTATCAGCAGAAAAATACCGATCAGCGCGATGATGTCGAGCTCCATATCGAACAGCATCAAACCGAGAATGGCGCCCACACCGGCCGATGGCAGCGTCGACAGAATCGTCAGCGGGTGCACATAACTTTCGTACAGAATGCCGAGCACGATATACAGCGTGATTAACGCAATGCCGATCAACAGCGGCTGGCTCGACGTCGCCTTTTCAAACTGTTTCGCGGTGCCCTGCAAGCTGCCGCGCACATCGCTTGGCAACCCGATGCGCGTTATTTCACGCTCGATCAACGGCGCGACATCGCTCAACGCCACGCCCTCGGCAAGATTGAAAGAAATCGTATACGCCGCCGTTTGATCTTGATGGCTTACCGCGAGCGGTGCGGTACCAGGTTCGATATGCGCAATGGCCGACAACGGAATTTGCCCGCCCTCGGCGGTAATTAAATAAATATCGCGCAGCGAAGCGGGGCTTTGCGTGTACTGCGGCGCCAATCCCATCACCACGTAATATTGATTGCGCGGATTGTAGATAACCGAAACCTGGCGCTGGCCGAATGCGTTGTTGAGTGTGCTATCGACCTGGCTGGCGGTAATGCCAAGCCGCGCCGCCGTATCGCGATCGATCACCACTTTGGTTTGCAGGCCTTGGTCCTGCAAATCGGAATTCACGTCGTCGAGCTGTGGCAGTGCGTCCAGTGCTGTGGTGACTT
>CBFHCK010000019.1:0-15145 GCA_965653955.1 uncultured Spongiibacteraceae bacterium | reverse complement strand
CCATTGCGGTAAATGCAAAGCAGCTGGTCATGTCGATCTCGTGATCGCGCAGATACATCATGAAGTCATCGTCGACTTCCAGCTCGTCTGGCATCGAGTAATCGAGCGTACCCAGAAAAATATTGCGAAAGCCAAACTCGCGCAGGCGCGGAAGAATGCTCAGCTTATCGGCGAGATTCTGCCCCATGCGCGAGCCCACCGGATTTTCGCGTAACGAAAGATCGATCAGGTATGGCTTAATGGTGCGAAGCTTTTCGAGCTTTTGCTGAGCATCGACCAGAATTGTTGCAATGTGCGGCGGTAACAGCTTCATGTTTTGCGGCAGCGACATAGGCGTCTCGTTTTAATCCATCGAGTGATGAAACAAAACTATAGTCACTGCTATGAATTTTTCTAAAAACTTGCGTCTGAGATTTTTCAATCGTGAGTAACACGCGACGCTGTTTGAGCTGGTACAGTGCCCGCCATTACCCAAACATTTCTCAAATTTAACGACTAAGGCAGGGCTAATGTTAATGCGATCTACGGCACTTATTACTGGCGCGTCCGGCGGCATCGGCGCGGAGATCGCGCGCGAAATCGCGGCTGATAAACACAATTTGATTCTTGTCGCGAGAAATCGCGCATCGATGCAGGCGCTTGCAGATGAACTCAGCGCGAAACACGGCATCAGCGTTACTGTATTCGATTGCGATCTGACGCAGCCTAACGCGAGTGCCGATCTTCATCGACGTGTTACCGAAGCGGGTCTGCGTGTCGATGTGCTCATTAACAATGCCGGCGTCGGCTTTCACGATTTTCTGCACGAACAGGATTCAAAACGTATTTACGACACCAACGCATTAAGCATCACCGCGTTGACCGAACTGACCCGTTTGTTTCTGCCTGACATGGTGGCGCACAAATGCGGCGGTGTAATTAATGTCGCATCGATAGCGGCGTTTGTGCCCGAGCCGACCATGGCGGTTTATGCGGCGAGCAAAGCCTATGTGCTGAGCCTGACGCTCGCGCTCAGTGAAGAATTAAAAGGCACTGGCGTTATCGCCACTGTGCTGTGTCCTGGTCCAACCAAAAGCAATTTCTTTAAGACCGCCGAGATGGAAGACAATCCGCTGGTGTCCAGCTCAGCGATGATGGATGCGGATGTCGTAGCTAAAGCGGCGTGGAGCGGCTTTAAACAAGGCAAGCGCTTGGTGATGCCGGGAATCAAAAATAAATTAACAACGATACTAGGTGCGATATTGCCTTACGATATTTTGCTGCCGGGAATCATGCGGACGTTGATGGCTAAGGCGTAACATTCCCCGGGGTGCCGTGCGACAAGCGACATCCTCGCCGTCGATACGAGAGGAAAAATATCAAAGCCATTGGTTCAGGCATTGCCAATTTAAGTTAGCCTCGGAGCAATCCGCCAATCGCTCAATATCGGCTTCACGTCGCGCGTGATAATCGAAAGATTCGCCGGTGTTCGATCCCGCCCATTTAAGCAATGCATCGCGCGCTTCAGTCTCGTCGAAAATACCATGCAGGTACGTGCCGATAATCTGATTATCGTCGCTAATCGTGCCGTCACTTTGATTATTTAATTGCGCGAGTGGTGACAGCAGCGCGCTGCCAGTGGTAATGCCCGCGTGAATTTCGTAGCCGGTCACGCGGGCATTTTCGATCGTTAGATTTCCGCCGACACGGCGTAATTGTTTTTCAGGTTCAAGCGTTGTGGTTATGTCGAGATAACCCAATCCTTCGCTGCTGCCGGCTCTGCCTTCAATACCGTGCGGGTCCGCGATGACTTTTCCAAGCATCTGAAAGCCGCCGCAAATGCCCATTAACTTTCCGCCATAGCGCAAATGCTTATCGATTTGCGTGTGCCAGCCGTATTCGCGCAACGCAGATAAATCGCCGCGCACATTTTTCGAGCCTGGCAGAATGATTAAATCGCACGGCGGCAGTGGTTGGTTGGGCGCGATTAATTGCAGATCGACTTGTGGATGCAAGCGCAGTGCATCGAAATCGGTGTGATTGCTGATACGTGGGTAGACAGGTACTACGACGCGCAAATTTTGTTTGGCGGTATCGATAATTTGCTTTTGTTCGATCGCATCCTCGGCTTCGAGATGCCAATCGGTCAGATAGGGCAACACACCTAAGACTTTTTTCTGCCCATATCTTTGGAGAGTATATTCTTCAAGCCAATCCAGACCGGGTTGCAACAAACCAATATCGCCGCGAAAACGATTGATCACGAAGCCGCGAATACGCTGTTGTTCGCTCGGCGATAGCAATTGCAATGTGCCGACCAAATGCGCGAATACGCCACCGCGATCGATATCGGCAATTAGTACTACCGGGCAATCGACGGCTTCAGCAAATCCCATATTCGCGATATCGCGATCGCGCAAATTAATTTCGGCGGGGCTACCGGCCCCTTCGACGATAACGACATCGTATTGCTCACATAAACGGTTATACGATTCGAGCACCGCATTCATCGCGATTTTTTTGTAATCGTGATACGCGCGTGCTTCCATCGCGTGAATCGCTTTGCCGTGAATGATGACCTGCGCGCCGGTGTCACTGTTCGGCTTCAGTAATACCGGATTCATATCGGTATGCGGTTCGAGAAAACACGCCTGTGCCTGTACCGCTTGCGCGCGGCCGATTTCGCCGCCATCGATCGTTACCGCGCTATTCAGCGCCATGTTCTGCGGTTTGAATGGAGCGACCTTGACGCCACGGCGCGCGAGCACACGACATATTCCCGTGACGAGCGTGCTTTTGCCGGCATCGGATGTGGTGCCCTGAATCATCAATGTTTTTGCCGACATTAATCGTGGTTCCTTGATCGACCGTATGCGTGGTTATTGACCGCCCGAGCGTGCGTGGCTACAGTGCGGGGCCGCAACAGGTGTTCCGAATTGCTCTGCAATCGGAATTAAACGGGAAATCGGTGCGCATTATCCACGTTCGAGTCTAACAGTTCGATCATGGTGCAATGCCGATGCTGCCCCCGCAACGGTAAGTGTGTAACGAGCCTTAATCGGGTTCGTATCGATTGATGAAAAGCCACTGTGCGCAAGCATGGGAAGGTGTCAGTCGAGATTCGCGATGAATCGCTCACCAGCCCGGAGACCGGCCTGTCGCGTAATGCAGTTTGCGGTCATCACATTGAAACGCAAATTGTCGATGGTGTTGCGGAGGGCGAACACTTGCATATCTGTTTTCATTTATGCCTCAGTCCCCCCGCAACGGCCCCGCGATTTACCACCGTAAATTTTCGCATACGGGTGTGTATGCTTTAAGGACTCAGTCATGTTGCAATTACTTCGTTCCCCCGACGTTCTCTATCGTTTTCTACCGCTGGCGTTATTGATGCTGGCGACACGCTATTTCCATATCGGCTCGGCATGGCATCTGCCCGATGCATCGTGGGCCGTGTTTTTTCTCGGTGGTTTTTATTTGCGCCGCGCCTTTTTCGCGGCGTTAGTGGCCGAAACGGTCGCCATCGATTTCACCTTTTTCGCATTGGGTGGCAGCACTTATTGCTTGAGCGCAGGTTATTGGTTTTTATTGCCGACCTATGCGGCGTTGTGGTTTGGTGGCGAGATACTGGCCAAAATGCAGCAACGCAATTGGCGTTTCTTCGCATGCGCTGTGGCGTATTGGTGGGTTGCTGCTTCAACCGCTTACGTTATTTCGAACGCTAGCTTTTACTGGCTCTCCGGCAAGGCTGTCGATCCGAGCTGGAGCCACTACATCGAGCATGCGCAAATTTGGTATAGCGCATTCGTATCGCGCCCGATGGTTTATTTAGTTGCGGCTGCGCTGGTGCATTTCGCCGTCATGCAGGCACAACGTTTACGCGTTGCGATGTCGTGACGCACTAAAAATGGTGTGAGAAAACCATGTCGATAGCGTGCCCTGCGTTGCTGATCACCGCGCCCTCATCGGGCAGCGGCAAAACGTCGGTAACGGCAGCGTTGGCGCGCTATCACCGACGCAAAGGCTTGCGTGTGCGTTGTTTTAAAACCGGCCCCGATTTTATCGATCCGACGATTCTGGTGCAGGCGAGCGGTCAGCCGGTTTACAACCTCGACCCGTGGATCATGGGCGTTGAGCATTGTCGCCATTTGTTATTCGACGCCGCGCATCGCAGCGATCTAATTCTCATTGAAGGCGTGATGGGTTTATACGATGGCGAGCCGAGCAGCGCCGATCTCGCCCGATTATTTCAATTGCCACTATTGGTGGTGATCGATGCTTCGGCAATGGCGCAAACATTCGGCGCCGTCGTGCACGGACTCGCGACATATCAAGCGGATTTGCGAATTGATGCTGTCGTCGCGAATCGCATCGGTTCGAGTTATCACGCTGAATTACTTCGCGCATCGGTACCATCGTCAATGTCGGCATCGATTTCGTTCTCGGCATTGCCGCGCAACGAAGCTTTTGCGTTGCCCGAGCGCCATTTGGGGTTGCAGATCGCAAATGAAATCGGCGATCTCGATGCGCGGTTGGATCGGCTCGCCGATGCCATTGCCGATACCGCATTAGCGCAATTGCCCAACGAAGTGCTATTCGAAGCGCCGCAACTAGAGATCGATGTTGAACCGCTGCTCGAAGGCGTGACGATTGCGGTGGCGTGCGACGCGGCGTTTTGTTTTTTGTATCAGGCGAATCTCGAATGGCTGCAACGGATGGGCGCGCATCTGAAAGTGTTCTCGCCGTTGCACGACGAAACATTGCCGGAAGCTGACGCAGTGTATCTACCCGGTGGTTATCCTGAGTTATACGCTGCGCAACTGGCAGCGAATGTCTCGATGATCGATGCTCTGCGCGATCATGTCGATGCGGATTTGCCTTTACTCGCCGAATGCGGCGGCATGTTGTATCTGACGTCGACACTGATCGATCTCGATAGCGATGAACATGAAATGCTCGATGTTATTCCCGCCACCACGACAATGCAGAAAAAACTCGCCGCGATCGGCTCGCAACAATATGAATTGGATGGTGAAGCAATTCGCGGTCACACGTTTCATTATTCAACGCTGCAAGCCGATATCGAACCATCGGCAACCGCCCGTACACAAAGCGATGGTAATGGCGAAGCCGTGTATCACATTGGTTCGGTGATTGCGTCATACCTGCATTGGTATTTTCCGTCGAATCCGCGCTTGATCGCGCGCTGGCTCAACCCTAAATAATTTTTATTTCATGCATGGATGAATGCTTAACGATGTATCCCGAACGCATTGTCTGTTTAACCGAAGAAACCACCGAAACCTTATATTTGCTGGGTGAGCAAGATCGTATCGTCGGCATTTCCGGTTTTACCGTGCGCCCGCCGCGTGCGCGCAAGGAAAAACCCAAAGTATCGGCGTTTACATCGGCGAATATCGATGCGATTCTCGCGTTGAAACCCGATCTCGTGCTCGGGTTTTCCGATTTGCAGGCCGATATAGCGGCGGCGCTGATTCGTCACGGCGTGCCGGTATACATTTTCAATCAGCGCAGCGTCGCGCAAATTTTATCGATGATCGCGCAGCTCGGCGGTTTGATCGGCGCCGAACAAAAAGCCACGCGATTGATTGCCGAGTTGCAGCAGAACATTTCGGTAGCGCAGGAAGCGGCTGCGAAATTACCGCGCCGGCCGCGTGTTTTTTTCGAGGAATGGTATGACCCGTTGATCAGCGGCATCGGCTGGGTTTCCGAGTTGGTTGGCATCGCCGGCGGTGACGATATTTTTCCGGAGCTCGCGCGCGAGCCGGGCGCGAAACAACGCATCATCGCCGATCCGTTGCATGTTGTTGAGCGCATGCCCGATATCGTTATCGGCAGCTGGTGCGGCCGAAAATTCAAACCCGAAAAGGTGTTGGCGCGCGACGGTTGGGGCGGCGTACCTGCCGTCATTAAACAGCATGTGTATGAAGTGAAATCGCCGTTGATTTTGCAGCCCGGTCCGGCTGCGCTGAGCGATGGTCTGGCCGAGCTACAAAGAATTATTCTGCGATGGTCGGCCACGAAATGATGACGAGTGCGCTCGCTCTGATACTCGCGCTGGTAATCGACGCGTGGTGGGGCGAGCCGCGTCGCTGGCATCCACTCGTCGGTTTCGGCGCGTTGGCGAGCAGCATCGAGAGGCATCTGAATAAAAACTCGCATCGTATCGTGCGCGGCGCACTGGCCTGGTGTGCATTAATACTGCCGTTGCTGTTTGCTGCAATTGCATTGCAAGCGATCGCAAAAAATTGTCCGTTATGGTTATCGGTTGTGTTGCAGGCGCTCGTGATTTATTTCGCGCTCGGTCGTCAAAGTCTGGCCGAACATGCGCGCGCGATTTCGATATCGCTCGGCGCGGAAGATTTACCGCAGGCGCGCAGAGCATTAAGTCGAATCGTCACACGCGATACTGCACAACTCGACAGCAGTGAAATCAGTGGCGCCGCCGTTGAATCGATTCTCGAAAACGGCAGCGATGCGGTAGTTGCCACATTGTTCTGGTTTGCAGTTGCCGGCCTTCCCGGCGTGGTACTACACCGAGCGGCCAACACGCTCGATGCGATGTGGGGTTATCGCACGAATCGCTTCAACGAATTCGGTCGTATCGCGGCGCGCGTTGATGATGGTTTGAATTTCATTCCCGCGCGTTTGACGTCACTGGCTTACGCGTTGGCTGGCGCAACGCATACGGCGTTGCATTGCTGGCGCACGCAGGCGCGTGCCTGGAGCAGCCCGAACGCCGGACCGGTGATGGCGGCGGGGGCGGGCGCGTTGCAATTACAGCTCGGCGGCGCCGCGATTTATCACGGTCAAACCGAACAGCGCCCGCCACTCGGCTGCAAGCATCCGCCGCAGCCGCACGATATCGAACGCGCTCTGCGTTTGCTCGATCACGCAGTATTGATCGCCCTCGTTTTAGTCGCGCTCGCTGCGGGAATTGTCGCGTGGATTGTTTAACGCCGCCGCCACACGGCGGTGATCTGCGCGCGGCGAGCGAGCGTTACGGTATTCTGCCGAGCGACTGGCTCGATCTTTCTACCGGCATCAACCCGCGCGCGTACCCGATCAAAAATATCGACACCGTTGGGTTTCGACAATTGCCAAGCGATATCGCTACGCTGTATTCAACCGTTAAAAATTATTGCAGTGCGCCAGTAAATCCTGTCGCTGCCGCAGGCTCGCAGACGCTTATTCAATGGTTGCCGCAGTTGCGATGGCATTGCGCAAGGAAAGCGGCACGCGTTGCGGTGCCGTCGATCGGATATGCCGAGCACGCATTCCGTTGGCAATGGGGCGGTCACCGGATTTTTTATTACGATCCACGCCGGGCGCACAGCATCGACGAATTGTTGCAGCGCGAAGCGATTGATGTGCTGGTGATTATCAACCCGCACAATCCACTCGCACTCGTGATCGAGCCAACACGAATTTTGCAGTGGCGCGAAATAATTGCCGCCCGCGATGGCTGGATAATCGTCGACGAAAGTTTTATCGATGCCACACCGCAGCACAGCGTAGCCAAATATACGAACCGCGAGGCATTGATCGTGCTGCGCTCATTCGGAAAGTTTTTTGGCTTGCCGGGCGTGCGCTGCGGTTTCGCATTTTGTCACGAAGTGATGGCTGCGCCGTTGCGAGTTGCAATCGGGCCGTGGCCATTATCGTCGACAGCAATACAAATCGCCGAGCACGCGTATCGTGATCATGAATGGCAGCAGAAAATGCGCGGTGAATTATTCTCGATGAGTAAAGCCAATGCGTCGTTATTGCGTGAGCGGTTTGCCGGCGAACCCGCACTGATGATGACCGGCGTGTTATTCAATAGTTTTTTTCTGCCAACTTGGCGAGCAATTGAAATAGCGGAAGAATTAGGAAGAGCCGCGATTCTCGTGCGAAATATTGTGCTCGATCATGATATTGCGTTGCTGCGATTGGGTTTGGTTGATCCGGAAAAACGGGACGACTGGCGACGTTTAGTTGCGGCCTTGAACTGCGCAAAGTAGCGACACAAACGACGACAATCTGAAATCACTCGCTGTCAGCCGATACCTCTGACACGTAAATCCGAAGCGATTGCGGATTCTGGGTTACGAATCCGATACCCAATTATTCTCCATCACACACTGCGCCAATGCATCGGGTTCGCGCCACTGTTCCATCTGCAGCATCGGTGCTGGATAAAACTCGTCGACATGGCCGAGACACAAAATCGCGATGGGTTCGGCATCGCTCGGCATTTTCAATAATTCGCCGAGCGCAGCCGGATCGAATAGCGATACCCAGCCCATACCGAGATTCTCCGCGCGTGCGGCGAGCCATAGGTTCTGAATCGCGCATGCCACCGATGCGATATCCATGTGCGGCAATGTACGCCGACCGAAGATATGTGGTTCGCGCTGATCCATTAATGCGACGACGATAAGCTCCGCACATTCGCGAATGCCTTCGACTTTGAGTTGCAGAAATTCATCCTCGCGCTGATCGAGTGCGCGTGCGGTCGCGCGACGCTCGTTATCGACGAGTGCATGAATTTGATGACGTATCGAATGATCGGTGATGCGAATAAATCGCCAAGGCTGCATCAATCCGACCGACGGTGCCTGATGCGCGGCCGTGAGCAGGCGTGCCATGACCATCGGCGCAATGGGGTCGGATTTGAAATGGCGCATATCGCGGCGCGCGGCAATTACGCGATAAACGGCCATGCGTTCCGCGATGTCAAAGCGGTAACTCACCACTCGACGCCTTTCTGGGCTTTTACGCCGGCACGAAATGCGTGTTTCACATCATCGATCACACTCAACGTGTCCGCGAGGTCTTTCAATTCCGGCGATGCGCCACGACCGGTAATGACGACGTGTTGATGTGGCGGCCGCTGCTTGATTGCATTGATAACTTCATCGCTGTCGAGATAGCCGTATTTCAACATGTAGGTCATTTCATCGAGTAACAGCAATTGCACGCTATCGTCGGCGAGCAGTCGTTTTGCTTCGCGCCACAATGTTTGCGCGGCGGCGATATCGAGCGATTTATCCTGCGTTTCCCACGTGAAGCCGGTGCCCATCACATGAAATTCCAGTTCGGGACAGCGCTGCTGCAAAAAGAAATGTTCGCCACAATCCATTGCGCCTTTGATGAATTGCACGACGGCTGCTTTGTAACCGTGGCCAAGTGTGCGAATCACCATGCCAAAACCGGAACTGCTTTTACCTTTACCGTTGCCGGTAATTAGCACAACGACGCCGCGATCTTCATTCGCTTCAGCGATCTTTTTATCGATCACTTGCTTTTTGCGCTGCATGCGCTGCTTGTGGCGTTGCTCAGTGGAGAGATCGCGTGAATCTTTGTCAGTCATGTTGGATACCAATAAAAAAGGGCGCACACGGCGCCCGAAGTCTAACGCAGATGAACGTAATCGTTAGAAATGGAAGCGAGCGCCGGCGTAGATGGCCGATTTCGGTACGTTATACGTTTCCACTTCTTGATAGTCGTCGCGTAATAGATTTTCGCCGCGTACATACAGATCGAGTTGCGAACTAACCGCCCAGTTCACGCTCGCCGATAAGGTATTGTAATCGTCGAGCTTGACGCGAGGTGTACCAAAGTCTTCCGCATCTTTAACCGCACGTAAATTCATATGAAGCGCGATTTTTTCGAAAGGCTGCGCGTCGAAACCAATATTGCCGATATGACGCGGGCGGCGTAACCGTTGATCGCCATTCGGGTCTTCGGTGTCGTTATAGGTGTAATTGGTGACAATGCGAAATGCGCTGCTTACAGGGTAAATGCCCGTCATTTCAACGCCTCGAGACTGAGTGCGGCCCACGTCCTGAAGATAACCGCTGTAGTTGGCTATATCGAAGTCGATGGCATCCTTAATCTCCTGGTCGAAATAAACGACCTCTACATATGCACCATTCTGCCAGCGGTATTCGAAACCTGCGTCGAAGCCTTTACTCGTTTCTTCCGTTAATTTGGTGGTGCTTGCCGGCGGCATTGCCCACGAACTGGCGTTATACGCAATCTCGTACAGGCTCGGTGAGCGGAAACCTGTGCCGTAACTTGATTTCAATTTCAGCGAGTCGCCGCCCAAATCAAACACGTATGCAGCACTAACGCGATAGCTGGTGTGTTCACCGAAATCGTCGTTGTTGTCATGACGCAAGCCGGCTGTATAAAAAAAGCTGTCGGCAGCTTTGCCCTGCCATTCTGCATAAACGCCGAGCTGATCCCGCTCTTTGTTGCGCTCACCTTCTTGCTTCAGCTGTTCTTCCTTAAGGTCGGCACCGTATACGATATCTCCGATATCCGTAAGGCGAAAAATGCCTTTGTATTGCGCTTCATCAATGATGCCGTTGTACTCATCTCCAGCGGCGCCGTTGGCGAAATCTTGACGCGTGCTGTCAGAACGCTGCACAGCGAATGTTTGCGACATCCAATCGATGTCATAGGTGAGGCTGGCACGATAGGCAATTAAATCGTAGTCATTAACATAACGTTGATTGGAGTTAAATCCGTCGTATTCGTTTTCAGCGCGCACATTGCGCACGGTCGCCTCTGCGCGCAATTCGTCAGTAATGTTGAAACCGCCATTGAAATGCAGCGTAGTATTCAGATAGCCATCATCGTCGCGCAGAACATTGTCACTGCTGCGTGCATTGAAGCCGTCAGTATCGAAATGAGTTGCCGAGAGCGAATAATCGGCGACGTCATTTTTGCCGCGAACATTCGCAAATAAATTACGTGTGTCGAAACGGCCGTATTCGATGGCGGCATCGGCCGCAAAGGGCTCGCGCGCTCGACGTGTTGTAATGTTGACGATACCGCCGGCGTCCGCGCCGTACATCATTCCCTGCGGGCCGCGTAACACTTCGATGCGTTCGATGCCGCCGCTCATCAAATCTTCGAAGCGAGGTGATACCTGCGGTGCTGTTGTATCGGAGATGTTCATGCCGTCGATCAACACCAGCGTGCGATAAGATTCCTCACCGCGAATACGCAGAGCGGTAGTTTTGCCGATGCCGCCATTGCTGGAGACGTTTATACCGGGCAGATTGCGTAACACATCAGCAGCGGTGGTTTGACCGCTAGCTGCAATTTCTTCTGCATTCAGTACAGAAATCGATGCGGCAACCTCGCGCAGTGGCACCGCTTGGCGATTGGCGGTAACGACTTGCGTATCGAGCGAAGTCGATGGCGCAAGATAATTCACCGGCGCGTCGCTATCTTTCAGGTCGGCTAGAACAGGCTGTATAGAAATAAGATTAAGCGCGGCGATTGCGCTGCACAGTATTTTTTTCTGCGCGAGAACGGAATTTCTTTGCATGGGAATAAACCTCAATTCGTCGGACAAAACGAACGAGGGAGAGCAGCAAGTGGGAACAACACAGCGGGAGTTGCAGCCACCGATGACGCCCTCCGCATCATCGTAGTTCGGTCTCAAACCCGAAGGGTTTGTACAAGACCATTTACGGCAATTGGCTGGTATCGGGCTTTCGATGTCCTATAAATCAGGATCGATTACCGTTGCGGGGGCAGCGTTGGCTTTGCTGATTCCAAATGGCTTGGAGAGCGCACCAGACTTCCCATTCAACTCATCCAACTCCTGTCACGAGTGATGAGCACCTATTGCAGTGGGCGGCACTGTACGGATGCTCCTTATAGGTGTCAAGGTGAAAGGGGGGTGTCAAGGCGAAGGGGAGGGCGTCAAGGTGAGGGTGCTTTCATCGCCGCGACCAAGGCGGCGTGATCCGGGCACGCAATTCCATATTGTTGCGCCCGCTGCACAATGAATCCGTTGATGAAATCGATTTCGGTCGGGCGTTTCGCCAGCCGGTCTTGCAGCATCGACGAACGATTCTGCGCGGTAGCATGAATAACGTCATAAACTGCCGCGCGGCATTGTTCGAGTGTTAGATTTTTTCCATCAGCGCTCGCGACCTCGACAAATTCAATACATAGATTCGTAATCGTCGAATCGATATTCGGTAGCTGCAGCAGTTCGCCATTGCGGCATTCATACAATGCGGTCAACGGGTTGATGATGCTGTTCACTGCGAGCTTCAGCCACAGTCGCTGCTCTATGTCGTCGATAACATCAATTGCCAGCTCGCAACGCAGCGATTCAGCGACACGTTGCGCAATGGGATTTTGCGAGGAATCGATAGCGCCAATCACAGTGCTGCCGTGGCCTGCATGGATCACCTGAAAGCGCTGCGTTTGATACGCGCCCTCCGTGCTGATCGCATGCAGGAAAATTGCACCGGGAATTTCGTGCTGTAGAAGTTCGCGAACGCCCATGCCATTTTGTAGTAGAACGATCACAGCGCGCGAAGCCAAGTGCGGTTTGATCGCCCGAACTGCATCCAGTGTTTGCTGTGCTTTCGTGCAAATCAATAAATGCTGAATCGGTTCTTGTATTTCGGGTGGGGTGTCAGCGGCTATCGCGGTTAATTGTTTGTCGTTGCCGCGCTGCAAACAAATGCCGCCGCTGCGATGCAGCTGATCGAGCGAAGATGCATCGCGCAGTAATAAGCGCACATCGCATCCGGCATGGCGCAAATAGGCCGCATAAAGACAACCGAGCGAGCCTGCGCCGAGCAGATACCACGGTGTCAGGGGCCAAGAGGATTGTGTCGCCATGCCAGTTCCGGTCGAGTGATATTGCGGACGAGCGAGCATGGTAATATTGCCCGCCGCGAATTGTAATTACTCCAGCGTGCCAACTGTTTTAGCGAGGAATCCCATGCCGTCATTCGATGTTGTTTCAGAAGTCGATTTGCATCAATTTACCAATGCGGTCGATCAGGCCAGTCGCGTTATCGAAACACGCTTCGATTTCAAAGGCATCGATGCCAAATTCGAGCGCGATAAATTAAATGTAACGATGCTTGCTGAAGCGGATTTTCAGCTCGATCAAATGGAAGACATGCTTCGCGGCAGTTTGATTAAATGCAAAATCGATCCGCTTGCGATGGAGGTAGGGGAGCTGCAACCGACTGGCAAGCAAGTGAAGAAGGTAGTGACGATGAAGAACGGTCTTGAAACCGATCTCGCAAAAAAAATCGTCAAGATGATTAAAGATAAGAAATTGAAAGTCACAACGCAGATTCAGGATGAGCAGGTGCGTGTAACTGGCAAGAAACGCGATGATCTACAAGAAGTGATTGCGATGCTGCGCGAAACTCCGCTCGAACAGCCACTGCAGTTCACTAATTTTCGCGATTAAAAGCCGGCATTCGAGGATATGTGCGTCAGCGCAAAATGCGCCCGAATGCGGCTTGGTAGACTGCGATGACAAAAAACGATTCGGGCGATTCGATATGCAAAAGTCTGTAACTGTGCCGTTATCACTCGGCGTTACATCATGGACACGTTATGCGCGTGGCTTGCTCTTGGGGTCAATGGTGCTTTTTGTAGGCTGCCAAACCACCAAAACACCACCCGCGCCAAAAACACTTACCCCTAACGCAACACACGAATTCACCTTGCACGATAACAGCGATGTGATCGGTCGGTTGCAAGTCACGCACGCGCACGCCGAGGACACGCTGTCGGATATCGCGCGGCGTTTTAATATCGGTTACGAAGAAATAGTGCGCGCCAATCCAGGCGTCGATCCGTGGTTGCCGAAAGAAGGCACGCCGATTGTATTGCCGACGCAGTTCGTACTTCCCGATGCGCCACGCAGTGGTCTCGTTATCAATCTTGCGGCATTGCGCCTGTATTATTTTCCCGCGCCGAAAAAAGGCGAGCCGCAAAAAGTTATCACGCATCCGATCGGTATCGGTCTGGTCGGGTGGGCAACGCCCGTCGGCAACACGAAAATCGTTTCCAAACGTGAAAAGCCCTGGTGGTATCCGCCCGCATCGGTGCGCAAGGAACATAAAGAAGAGGGCGATCCGCTGCCTGCGAAAGTACCGCCAGGACCGGATAATCCACTCGGTGACTATGCGATGACGCTCGATTGGCCGAGCTATCTGATCCACGGCACCAATCAACCTTATGGCATTGGCATTCGCGCCAGCCACGGTTGCATTCGACTGTATCCGGAAGACATCGCGCAATTGTTCGATCGGATTCCGGTCGGCACCAAAGTGACGGTCGTTAATCAGCCGCAGGTTTATGGCCGCCTCGGCGAGACCATTTATATGCAGAGTTATCCAATCCTCGAAGATTATGCGGCAGAGAAAAAGAACGTCGCATCGAAATCAAAAACAAAACCGGCAAAGAAATCGGCTATTGAAAAAGGGGCTCCGTCTTCGACAGGCCACAGCGATTTCGCGCGCGATCAAAGCATCGATCGTGTGTTGGTCGGCGAGCTCACACAGAATCCCAATGGCATCGCGTTACCGGTATCACTGTCGCAAATGACGCTGCAAAAATTCATTGCCGGCGCTCCGCTGGTGGAAAATCGCTTGCCGACTCAGGCGACTTGGGATGGAGTGGATTAACTCCGTCACCTTCCCTTTTGTGAAGTGCATCACCCGCCGCCTGACTACACTGATCGGCAATCTACTAAAAAGCAGGAGGGCGGGTGCATGGCTATTCCCGCGGTTGTCGACACGCTGCTGCGACAGCACAACATTCAATACGATGTCACTAATTCGGCCGATTTGCCGGAAAGCGCGGTACAAGCCGCGTTGTTGCACGATGGCGAGCGTCGTCTGCACGTACTGTATCCGGCGGGGCATCTGCTCGATTTGACCGCGCTGCGTCAGCAAACCGGTTGGGAGCTGCGCGCGTTATCCGCTAAAGAAATTCACGCAATGTGTCAGCGCCGTAACTTGCAGCATCTGCCGGCGGTGCCGCATGCGATGGGTTTGCCTACGCTGGTCGATAAAAAACTGCTAACAGCCAACGGCATGGTGTTGCGTTCGGGCGGCGACGATAACGTCCTTCATCTACGTAACGATCAATTTCAGCAAAGCCTCGCGCAGGCAGTACTCGGCGACTTCGCGATCGATTTAGGCACGCTGAAAAGCAATGCCTTCGACCAGATCGATGACGTCGAGCAGATCAACCAAGCTGTCGCCAATTTCACCCAGTTGCGTATCAAACAACGCCTTGAAGAAACGCTCGAGCTGCCGCCGCTGCCCGAAACCGCACAACGCATTTTGAAATTGCGTGTCGATCCTCATGCGGA
>CBFHCK010000018.1:0-15839 GCA_965653955.1 uncultured Spongiibacteraceae bacterium | reverse complement strand
CTGGCCCATCGTTAATCACGGCTGAAATAAAAAAACCGCCTGCGGGCGGTTTTTGTTTTTCTTCGATCTCAATGCGCGCACGAATTCGGAATTGCAATGATGGCAAAAACCTATCTGTTGATCGCTGCTCTGAATGGCTTCATCGCTGTCGCGCTCGGCGCGTTTGGCGCGCACGGCCTGAAGCAGCGATTGAGCACCGATCTGCTCGCGGTTTATCAAACCGGTGTGCAATACCATTTCTATCACACGCTCGCATTGTTGGCGGTTGGCCTATTGATGCTGCAATGGCCGCTCAATCATTCGTTGCGTTGGAGCGCGCTGTTATTTTGTATCGGCATCGTGATTTTTAGCGGCAGCCTATACGTGCTCAGCATCAGCGGTGTGCGCTGGCTGGGCGCGATTACACCCATCGGCGGCGTCGCCTTCCTTGCCGGTTGGATCATGCTTGCGGTTGCGATATTGAAAGCGGAGTTGCATTGATGGATATCGAAAAAGACTCGCCGCTACGCCGCATTCGCAGTTTCGTATTGCGCACGGGTCGCATGACGCCGGCACAGCGCGAGGGCTTGGAATTGCAATGGCCCCGCTACGGATTGGATCGCGATAATGGCCCGCTGAATATCGAACAGGCGTTTAACCGAGCCGCACCGACGACACTCGAAATCGGTTTCGGGATGGGACAATCGTTATTGCAGATGGCGCAAGCGGCGCCGGAGCGTAATTTCATCGGCATCGAGGTGCATCGCCCAGGCGTCGGCAAGTTATTGCACGATGCGGTCGATGCCGGCGTCGATAATATTCGGGTGTATTGCGATGACGCGGTCGATGTATTGCAGCAATGCATCGCGGACGACAGTCTCGATACCGTGCAGATTTTTTTCCCCGATCCGTGGCACAAGAAAAAACACAACAAACGGCGTTTGATTCAGCCCGAATTCGTACAACTGCTGAGACGGAAATTAAAAGTCGGCGGCGTAATTCATCTCGCGACCGATTGGCAGGACTATGCCGAACACATGCTGGCAGTGATGTCGGTTGCGGAAGGATTTATCAATCAAGCCGGCGAAAGTTATGCGCCCCGACCGGAGCACCGCCCGATCACGAAATTCGAGCGACGTGGCGAGCGGCTCGGTCATGGCGTTTGGGATTTGCTGTACGAAAAAACGAAATGAAAAAACGACGAATAAACGTAGCGATCAGATTTCCCAATCGCTGCCTTCTTCTCGCGGATAAACGCGCACAAGCAAAATGCGCGGCCCGACCATTTTTTTGACCACGACGGCGAATTGTTCGAAGTCGATGCGCTGACCCTCTTTGGGAAGCTCGCCTAAGCGCCACAACACCAAACCAGCAACGGTATCTGCGTTTTCATTTTCAATATCGACACCGAGCGCGCGCTCCAGCGTGAAAATCGGAAGGCTGCCTTTGCCCATCAGCGAACCGTCATCGAGTTTCGTCCACTCGTTGCTGCCGCGGCGGAATTCATCGCGAATTTCACCGACCAGTGCACCGAGCAAATTATCGAGCGTCAGAAATCCCTGTGGACGGCCATCCTCATAATTCGAAATCGCAAAATGCGGCGCGCCTTGCTGAAAGCGGCGAAACAACTCGGTAGCCGCCATATCCGCAGAAACGAACGGTACCGGCCGTGAAATGTCGGCGAGATCGTCGGGCAGCTTGCCTTTATGCATTGCAAAAAATAGATCTTTCAAATGCACGATGCCGATGACATGCCCGTTGTCGTCTAGCAACGGATAGCGGCTGAAGCGATGCTGCGCGATGCGATCGAGATTTTGTTCGAGCGATAGCGTTTGTTGCAGCACCACCGCTTCGGAAAACGGGCGCAGCAGATCGGCCACGTCGAGATTGCGAAAATCCAGCGCCTGCGCAAGGACTCGCCACTCGTTGTTGGTGAATTGATCGTCGGAGCGGCCGCTGCGCAAAATCAGCTTCAATTCTTCGACCGAATAATGCGCTTCATGATCGGTATCGCCGCGCAGTCCGACCAATTTCAGCAGTTTCATCGCGCTGTGATTAAGCATCCATATCGCGGGATACATGATCCAGTAAAACGCATACAGCGGCGCTGCAGTCCAGAGCGAAACGATTTCGGGATTGCGAATGGCCATCGATTTCGGCGCAAGTTCGCCGACGACGATATGCAGATACGAAATCGTGGTGAAGGCCAGAAAAAACGAAATGCCGTGGACCAGCTCTGCGCTTTCGATGCCGACTGCGGAAAACAGTGGTTCCAGTAAACGCGCAAATGCCGGCTCGCCAATCCAGCCGAGGCCGAGCGATGCGAGTGTGATGCCGAGTTGGCATGCCGAGAGATAGGTATCGAGTTGCGTGTGTACGCGTCCGAGAATGCGCCCGCGCCAGCCGTGTGTCTTCGCGATCGCCCGCACGCGCGTATTGCGCAGTTTGACTAAACCGAATTCGGCGGCGACAAAAAAGCCATTCAATAACACCAGTAGTAGCGCGACGACCACTAACAGTAAATTTTCACCGATGGCTAACATGGCATTACCCGCATGCACGCCATCAGTGGCGCGTTACTTTATCGAGCATGCCCATTGCCACTGCGGACGCGACGAAAGTGAGGTGGATGATGACGTACCAAAGCAGTTTGGTGTTATCGATCTGGTGCGCCTCCATGAAGATACGCAACAGATGGATCGATGAGATGGCGACGATCGATGACGCGACTTTATTCTTCAGACTGGCGGCATCCATTTTGCCAAGCCAGCTGAGTTTTTCGGCACCTTCGTCGATATCGAGACGAGACACGAAGTTTTCGTAACTCGACAACATCACCATTACCAGCAAACCGCCTACCAGCGCGAGATCGATCAACGCCAGCAACTTCAACACCATGTCGGCTTCGGTGATTTCCAGAATGTGCGGTGCGGTATGTATGAGTTCTTGAAAGAATTTGATACCGAGCGCCAGCAGCGCAAGGCTTAAACCGAAATAGATGGGCGCCAGCAACCAGCGCGACGCGTACATAGTGCGTTCGAGAATTTTTTCCACGGATGACCGACCTTTAAATGCGATCGGGCTATTGTAAGGATCGGGGGTGGGTACTCAAGTGATAATTCAGTGACATGGAATGCACGGCACGCCTTCATCGGCATTCGGGACGATTTAACGAGATGGAGGGCAGAGCGAAAAACAGGCGACGCGGAATACTCGGCGTCGCCCATTCAAACCTGCGGAAGATTAGCGTTCGGTCGTTTCTCTGGGGATGATTTTGATTTCGACGCGGCGATTTTTTGCGCGACCCTCAGCGGTTTTGTTGTCGGCGATCGGTTGACTGGAGGCCATGCCGACCGCTTGCATACGTGCTTGAGACACGCCTTGGGCGCCCAAATAGATAACCACGGCGTTGGCACGATTGACTGATAATTGCTGGTTATACGCTGCCGCGCCGGTGCTGTCGGTGTGGCCGATGATCTGAACATTGCTGTCGGGATACTCTTTCAGAGAAACCGCGACTTTATTTAGAGATTCATAAAAATCGGGCGCGAGTTGCGCACTGTTGGTTGCGAAACTGATCGCACCGGGCACGACCAGATTAATCGTGTCTCCCTGACGTTGCACCTCGACGCCGCTATTCGCTAATTTTTCGCGAAGCTGCGCTTCCTGCTTATCGGCGCGGTGACCGATCACTCCACCAATCGCACCGCCGACGGCCGCACCGGTCAATGCGCCGCGCCCACGGTCTTTGTCGCTCGAAGTAGCGGCGCCTAATACGGCACCGGCTACCGCGCCAATGCCGGCGTCGCGCGTCGTGCGCGACATCTTGCGATCACCGGTATCGGGATCAGTGGTGGTGCAACCTGCAGCAAATAATGCCGCGCTGACGAAGCTTGCAATCAAAAGCGATCTCGACATGTTGGAATTCCTCGACTGCGGAGAAGGTGATGAATGGTGGCGAGAGTGTTTGACTACTGTGACCTGTTTTGGTTTTTGTTCGGCTTCAGCACCTTTTGCCATCACGATGGCTAATGTGGTGAAGGCGGACATGGATGTCGCTGGGCTAATCGGCTTGGGCGTTTTCATCACAATCTCCTTAAGCATTGCGTTGTGCGCAGTGCTGTTGAAATGGAGATTAGTGAGCTGAAGCTGAATCCGTCCTGAATGCTGCGGCGACATTCGCGCGTAGATGATCGGGATTAATTGTGCCGACGATGACGCTGCTGACGCCGGGATGATCGAGCACAAAGCGCAGCGACGTCGCGGGATCGCCGATATGACCCGAGGCAAACGCTTTTTTAATCAGCGCACCTTTGCGTTGCGCAGCGCAATAATCCAGCACTGGTTTTTCGGCGATGTATTCGCTGTTGTACGTCGCCATGACACCGTCGCTCGCTTTTGCAGCCGCGATACCACCGTCGACGGTTTTGGTCGATACACCAAAAGCGCGCAGCGATCCTTCTCTCTTTAATTGTTCGAGCATGGCGAGCGATTCGTCGTGCGCGAGCAGATCGAGATCGTTGCCATCGGAATGCAAAAGCACGATATCCAGATAATCGGTGCGTAGACGCCGCAGGCTACGCTCGATGCTAAAACGTATGTGGGCCGCACTGAAATCGAAGCGCGATTTGCCGTCATCGAATTCTTCGCCGACCTTTGTGCAAATCACCCAATCGTTACGCTGACCGTGTAGTAATTCGCCGAGCCGTTCTTCACTGGTGCCATACGCAGGTGCGGTGTCGATCAAATTAATACCGAAATTTTTCGCTGTGTCGATCAAATCGCGCGCCGCTCGATTATCGGGAATCGCGAATTGTTGCGGGTATTTCACACCTTGATTGCGTCCAAGCTTGACCGTACCGAGCCCCAGCGGGCTCAGATAAATGTCGGTGCTGCCAAAGCGGCGGCGTTCGGTTAATTGAATGTCGCTCAAAATAATTTTTCCCAGCAGGGCTTGGCGAGCGGTGGTGATGGCAATGCCTTGCATTGCTCCGGCAGCGCGCCAGCTTGCGGTTTTATGGCGAGCAATTCTTCCACAGCGTCCGCCATATTCGGTGCGAGGGTTAATTTGGTTGGCCATGCGACGATAACATTTGCCGAATTTTCGGCGAATGCAGCGAATGCTTTATCGGGCTTTACCAAGCCTTTTTGTTTGGGTTCGGCGCGGTCGATGCGCAGCGTTGCCCATTCCGTCGTGCCGAAATCTACCCAGGGAAATAAAGAGCGCACTTCATTTTGTGCGACCTCGATTAATTGCGACTCGCTGAGATCAACGCCCTCTGTTGCCAGGTCGCCGCCGAGATACCACACCCAATTACCATCTCGCAGCGGATGGCTTGAGATCGTGAGGCGAGGCGATGCGTTTCCACCCGTGCAGTGTGCATATAACGGATGCGGATAACGATGTTTCATTAACCCCTGATGCAATGGCCGCAGTTGCATCGCTGGTTTGCTCGCGCCAATTTTTTCGAGCAATCCCTCGTTGCCGGCACCGGCGCTAAAAATAAATCGTTGAGCATGACAGCGAATTACCTGTTCACCGCAATAAGCGCTTACGCCGGCAACAGTGCCGTCATCGTTTTTTTCGAAAACAATATTGTTTTCATCGATGCGATAAATAAAGCCGCGTGTATTAGCGCTGAGTTTGGCGATGAGCGACGGCACATCCAGCACAACATCGATTAATTTATACAGATTGCCCCGAAAGGCGGGATCGCGAAAAATCGGATGCGCATCGGCCTTCGCGATATTTTCCACACGGCCGCGGGTCATTTTGCTGGCGAAAAAACTGGTCAGGCGCGAAGTGAGATTTTCGGTGGACCACAAATAAAAATGCTCGCTGAGAACGTTGACGTTGCGCAGATCGACATCCCCCTCGCCGCGCAGACAGCGCCGCCAATGATCGGGCATATCGGCAATGGCTTCGGATGAACCGGTTAAGGCACCACCCAGCGCGTACTTGATACCGCCATGAATCATGCCCTGGGAGTTGATGCTCTGCCCGCCGCCAAGCTCGTGGGTTTCGAACAGTACTGCGTTATAGCCGCGCGCGCGCAAACGGTTCAGCAGCCACAAGCCGCCAATGCCACCGCCGAAAATCGCAATATCGACATCGAAAGAAAACACGCGTTTAGTCATCCGCAAAATGAAGGGTGCAGTATATCGCACGGTTTGGTGGGGCTTCTGGGATGCCGTAGTATACGCCGTCAATTTAAAGCCAATAACGGCTTTGCAATTTGGAGCTTAGCGTTGTCATTTGCCCGTCACGCCTACACCGTTATTTTTTACTGTGCCTTACCGATGATCGCGTTGCGGTTGTGGTGGCGTGGCCGCAAGGCGCCGGCATATCGCGAGCGAATTTTCGAGCGATTCGGATTTATCGGCCATGCAATTGCCAACTCGCAGGCATTTAAGCCGAACGGTATATGGATTCACGCCGTGTCGGTGGGTGAAACGATCGCCGCGACGCCGTTAATTCGCGAATTACAACGGCGTTGTCCCGATCGCGCCATCACCATAACCACAATGACGCCGACAGGTTCGGAGCGCGTGCGTGCGCTATTCGGCGATTCTGTGGTGCATGTGTATGCGCCTTACGACGTACCCGATTGCCTGACGCGATTTCTTGCGCGCGTGCAACCACAGTTGCTGGTGATCATCGAAACTGAATTATGGCCGAATACGATTCATGCGTGCGCTGCGCGCAATATTCCAGTGATTCTGGCGAATGCGCGACTATCGGAAAAATCGGCGCGCGGATATCGTCGCATGCGTGCGCTGACCGCTCCAATGCTGCGTGAAATGACAACGGTGGTTGCACAGAATGCGATCGATGGCGAGCGCTTTATCGAGCTTGGATTGGCGCGTCCTCGGCTGATAATTTCCGGCAGTATCAAGTTCGATATTTCTATCGACGCAGACGTGATGGCGCGTGCGCATCGAACAAAAAGCGAATGGCATGTTCAGCACTCGATCGTATGGATTGCAGCAAGCACGCATGACGGTGAAGAAGAAATTATTCTGCAAGCGCATCAACGGCTGCGGCAGCGGTACGCAGACGCGCTATTGATTTTGGTGCCCCGTCATCCGGAGCGTTTCAATGAAGTCGCGGGATTAATAGAGAGCAATCAAATTAGTTATGTGCGTCGTTCGACAAGGGAAAACATTGCTGCGGATACGGCCGTATTGCTTGGCGATACGATGGGCGAGTTGCAATATTTATTCGGCTGCGTGGATATGGCGTTTGTCGGCGGCAGCCTGATCTCGCGTGGCGGCCACAATATGTTGGAGCCGGCTGCGTGGGGGCTGCCTATCATCACGGGCAACAGCGATTTCAATTTCCGGGAAATTTCCGCGTTGCTACAGCAGGCGGGCGCGCTGGCATCGGTGCAGAATGTCGATGAGCTAAGCGACAAATTGATAGCGTTTTCGGAAAATCATGAAATGCGCGATCGCTGCGGAGCCGCTGCACTGAAAGTCGTTAACGACAACCGCGGCGCATTGATCAAACTCGTCGCCGAAATCACCCGCGTATTGAATTAATTTTCCTGTGCGCTGGGGTATGTGCTCGCCTTCGGCGAATCTGGCGGGACCAACCATTCGTTCAAGTCATTAATATCCTTCGGACTTAACGTGCCGGCTTGCTGTTTCAGTTTCATCATGTCGATGACATAGTCGTAGCGCGCATCGGCGAAATCGCGTTGCGATGAAAAAAACGATCGTTGCGTCTGCAACACATCGACGATATTGCGCGTACCGACTTCATAACCCGCGCGCGTCGCCTCCAAAGCGCTTTGCGCGGAAACGATCGATTGACCACGCGCCTGCACGCGCTGTACGTCGGTGATGGCGGCAATGTGGCGCGCACGAGTGCTTTGCACAACATTTCGTTCTGCTTCTACACGGCGTTCGAGCGCTACGTTGTATTGTTCGTAAGCCTGACGTTGCGCCGAGCTGGTGTAACCGCCGCTGTAAATCGGCACGGTTAATTTCAGCATTGCGATTTTTGTGGTGGCATCGGAGTCGGGCGGAAAACTAAAAAGCGATGACGGTGTCGTGTCTTGCGTGCCATCGACGCGTGTTTTTTCATAACTCAAATTGCCGCTGAGTTTGGGTGCATGTTCGTAGCGCTTTGCCGTGGCGTTATCTTGAGCGGCCTCCATCGCATATAGCGCCGCTTTCAACGACCAATTATTTTCCAGCGAAAATTTTACCCATTCGGCGCGATCCATCGGCACCGGATCGATAACGGGGAATTCCTTGCTCAACGGCCATAAGTTGTCGTGCGCTTGGCCGGTGAGCACTGCCAGCAGTTCGTAAGCAACCGCGAGATTTCCTTCATCGGCGAGGCGTTGCGCAAAACTGGCATCGTAAGCAGCGCGAGCTTCGTGCACATCGGTAATCGCAATCAAGCCCACTTCAAATCGTTGTTGTGCTTGATCGAGCTGCCGTTTGTCGGCGAGTTCTTCCGAGCGAGCGACCTGTAAGCTATCCCATCGCCGCAGTACGGTGAAATACGCGTCGGTAACACGCACGATCAAATCCTGCTGATCGGCAGCGAATTGTGCTTCGGCTTGCTTGGTCGTTTGCTTTCCGCTTTGAAACGAAAACCACGCCGGCAAATCGAAAAGCGGTTGCGACAGCGTGACGCCCCACCCGCTGTTGGTCGTGTTGGTGCGCGTGTTGATATTGCTGGGAAAGAAAGGATCGGGTGAGGTCGGATCGAAACTGAGACCCTCGCCATCGCTTTCTACTTTGCGGCGTCCGTAATTCGCGTCGCCTTGCACTTGCGGTAACAGGCGTGATTTTGCCTGCTGCTGCGTTTCGATATCGACACGGTAAGTGGCCGCTGCCGCGCGCAGCTTCGTATCGTTCTTAAGCGCTAATTCATAGATCTCACGCAGTGTATCCGCCGCAGCCAAACAAGTGGTCATCGATAGTGCTACGCCGAGCGCGAAAAAGCGGTTTTTCATGAGCCGACCCTGGTGGTTTTCTTTTTAAATTTGTGTCGCATTAATGTGTTCAGCGCGCCGAGTGTAACAAAGCCAATGTGGCCAGTCGTCGCACGTGAATTAACCGTAACCTGTGTTAGGCTTGATCGAAAGTCGTGCTACCGAGGTAGTTGTGGAACGCGCACTCGCTTGTCATAAACGTCGCTATCAAGTCGATCTCGCCGCCGCGCAGGCGGAGTGCGAGTTGAATTATTCGCGCCTGTCGAAATTGTTGCGCGGCTTTCACGCCAACGCGGGCGGCGGTAGGCACGTCGACGATGAACATTGCATTGGTATCGGCATTCATCAACAGATGGCCGTGCGTGTCACCGAGCGATCTCCTTATACGACTACACTCGAAATATCGCCGCCGCCCTTGCCCATCGAAAGTGTGGCGCCCCGTCTGACCGTGCGCGTATACCATGATGCGCAACTCGTGGAAGTCGTTGCTTTTGCCAGCCGTCGCCGCGTGCAGCCGCGTTACGATTATCCGAATGAAGCGATGTACCAGCCCGACGAAAAGGCGCAATGGAATCGTTTTTTAGGCGAATGGTTAAGCCATTGCCTACAGCACGGTTTCAATCTCGACCGACCTTTGTCAGAATTTTGTGAACTCTGACCTGCAGGAATGTTACCCCGTCACTGGCGCGACGCAGTTTTGACGTTTATAAATTAACCATTGAACAAAAGCGCAATCGGGACCTGCGGTGACTTCATCTTTCCTTGAACAACAGACGCCGCTGCGCGTCGTGCAAATTACCGATTGCCATTTAGGCGAGCGGGTCGGCACGCATTTGCTCAATCTCGATACCGATCAAAGTCTCGCTGCCGTGTTGTCGATGGTGCACGCGAATCACACGCATATCGATGTATTGCTCGCTACCGGCGATATTTCCGATCAAGGCAGCACCGCCGCGTATCGACGCTTCCTGCACGCAACGCGCGATATCGGTACGCATACGCGCTGGCTGCCCGGCAATCACGATGACGTCGCGAATATGCACAAAGTGCTCGGCGACGATGCGCGCCTGCAGCGTTCGCTATTGCTGGGTAACTGGCAGATCGTGATGTTGAATTCGCAAATTCCGGGTGCGGTTGGCGGACATTTCGCTGCGAGTGAGCTTGTTGCATTGCGCGAATGTCTTGAGGCTGAGCCGGATCGCCACACGCTGATCTGCGCTCACCATCATGTAATACCGATTGGCTGTGCCTGGCTCGATCAACAGATCGTTGCGAATGCAGATGAATTCTGGGGCTTGATCGATCAATTTTCGCAGGTGCGCGCGGTGCTTTCGGGCCATGTGCATCAACGTTTCGACCAGATGCGCGGCGATGTGCGCATCTTCACTTCGCCATCGACCTGCATCCAGTTCGCGCCGAATAGCCGCGATTTCCGCATCGATGTTGAAGACCCCGGCTATCGTTGGTTCGATCTGCACGCGAATGGCCGCATCGATACCGTGGTCGAGCGCGCTCATCACTTCGAATTTAAAGTCGATTTATCAGCCAGCGGTTATTAATTCACGGGTTGCCTAGCCCGGGTGTGCTCAGTACAGTGCAGGCTCTTTTGCACTGTCGTCCTCCATGCCAATCACCTTCATTTATATCCACGGGTTTCTCAGCTCGCCAAAATCTACCAAGGCGCAGCAGCTGGCTGCTTATTTGCGCGAAAATCACCCCGATATCGATTACGTGGTGCCTGCGTTGCCGGATGCACCTGAAGCCGCATATGCGATTGCCCAAGCAGCGGTGCAATCCGCCTTGGATAAGGGCACGCACGTCGGACTGATCGGCAGCTCGATGGGTGGTTTTTACGGAACCGTGCTGGCCGAGCGTTTTGGTTTGCGCGCCGCGATCATTAATCCATCGGTGAAACCGCATTTATCGATTCGCAAATATCTTGGCACGCATCGAAATCCCTATAACGGTGCTGAATTCTCGATTGGACTCGACGATGTGCTCGCGCTGGAGACGTTGGCTGTCGCGCGCTTGAAGCATCCTGAAAATTATTGGCTGCTCGCGCAAACCGGCGATGAAGTGCTGGATTACCGCGACGCCGTCGAGTTTTACCACGGCGCACGCCAAACCATCGAACCCGGTGGCGACCACCAGTTCCAACATTTCGAGCGGCATTTGCCAGCGCTCATTAAATTCTTACAATTCGCGGCTGTATAACGACAGCGCGTTCACACGAACACTTGCGCAGCTCAAACAATCTCGCGGAGAGAAAATGGCCAATAATTACACCGCCGAATCGATCGAGGTCTTGACCGGTCTCGATCCGGTACGCAAACGCCCCGGCATGTACACCGACACCACGCGGCCGAATCATCTCGCGCAGGAAGTTATCGATAACAGCGTCGACGAAGCACTCGGCGGTTATTGCGATCAGATTGACGTGGTTTTGCATAAGGACAACTCGCTGACCTGTACCGATAACGGTCGCGGCATGCCGGTCGATATTCATCCGGAGCAGGGTAAACCGGGCGTCGAAGTCATTCTGTGCACATTGCACGCCGGTGGAAAATTCTCGAATCAGAATTATCAGTTTTCCGGCGGCTTGCACGGTGTTGGTGTCTCCGTCGTCAACGCGCTATCGAAATTGCTCGAAGTCACCATCAAACGTGACGGCCAGATCTATCGGATGGGCTTTGCCGATGGCAATAAAGCCAGCGATCTTCACGTGATCGGCACCTGTCCCAAACGTGAAACCGGCACCAGTGTGCGTTTTTTCCCTGATGCGAAATATTTCGAATCGCCGAAATTTTCGGTATCGCGATTGCGCCATATTTTGCGTGCCAAGGCGGTGCTGTGTCCGAAATTGCGCGTCACGTTTGTCGATGAAAACACCGGCGAAAAAGACGAATGGTTTTACGAAGACGGCTTGCAGGATTATTTGACGAGCGCGACGCAACAATTCGATGCGCTGCCGTTGCAACCCTTTGTAGGCAGTTTCAAAAGCGATCGCGAAGCCGTCGATTGGGCGGTGCAATGGTTGCCGGAAGGCGGCGAGCTGATTACCGAATCGTATGTGAATTTGATCCCGACCGCGCAGGGTGGCACGCATGTGAACGGTTTGCGTTCCGGCTTGCTCGATGCCATGCGCGAATTTTGCGAATTCCGTAATTTATTGCCGCGCGGTATCAAGCTCGCGCCGGACGATATTTGGGATCGCTGTTGTTATGTGCTCAGTTCGAAAATGCAGGACGCGCAATTTTCCGGGCAGACAAAAGAGCGGCTCACCTCGCGCGAAGCCTCGGTGTTCGTCGCAGGCGTAACGAAAGATTCGTTCAGCCTATGGTTGAATCATCACACCGAAGAAGCGGAAAAACTCGCCGAGCTTTGCATCAGTAATGCGCAGACGCGGTTGCGCAAATCGAAACAGGTTGCACGTAAAAAAGTGACTGCGGGTCCGGCGCTTCCCGGCAAGCTCGCGGATTGTTCCGGCAGTGAAATCGAGCGCGGCGAATTATTTCTGGTAGAAGGCGATTCCGCCGGCGGTTCTGCGAAGCAGGCGCGCGATCGCGAATTTCAGGCGATTCTGCCGTTGCGCGGGAAAATTCTGAACACGTGGGAAGTCGATTCGCTCGAAGTGTTGGCGTCGCAGGAAGTGCACGATATTTCCGTTGCGATCGGTGTCGACCCGGGGTCGGATGATCTCGAAGGGCTGCGTTATCACAAAATTTGTATTCTCGCGGATGCCGATTCCGATGGTGCGCATATTGCGACATTGTTATGCGCGCTGTTCGTGCGCCATTTTCAGCCGTTGGTAAAAGCGGGGCACGTATTTGTTTCGATGCCGCCGTTGTTTCGCATCGATCTCGGCAAGGACGTGTATTACGCGTTGGATGAAGCGGAAAAGCAGGGTGTGCTCGATCGCATCGCTGCGGAAAACAAACGCGGTAAGGTGCAGGTCACACGCTTCAAAGGGCTTGGCGAAATGAACCCGCTGCAATTGCGCGAAACGGTCATGGATCCAAATACGCGGCGCCTGGTTCGTCTGATCGTCGAGCCCGGCGATGAAACGCTGCAATTGATGGATATGTTACTCGCGAAAAAACGCTCGGCCGACCGCAAGGAATGGTTGGAAACGAAGGGCGATTTGGCGGATGTAGTGCTGTGATGATGAGTTGCAGAGGCTTTTAATAGAGGTCATTCATGTCGCCGCGAAATGTCGATAGACAGCGCCGTAAAGAAGCTCGGTGGAAATTCGCTGGCGCATTGTTGATTGCGATCGTCGGCGTTGCGCTGGGCTGGCAGTGGCGCCAAGCGCAGGTCGAGCACGCTGTATCATCCGAGCGTGCGCAGTTGGCGGTTAATGTCGCAGCGACGCCGCCGCGGGCGGAATATTTTCGCGATGTAAAAACGATACTGGATCGCCGTTGCCTCGTTTGCCATGCGTGCTACGACGCGCCGTGTCAGCTCAAGCTCGATTCGCCCGACGGTATTTTTCGCGGTGCAACCGTTGCGAAAGTTTACGAGAGCACGCGCCTCGCTGAAATCGAACCGACGCGCTTGTTCGTCGATGCGCATACGACGGAACAATGGCGCGAGCGCGGTTTTTTTTCAGTGCTGAATGGGGGCGAACAGAACGCTCCTATCGGCCTCGATAACAACGTGCTTTATCAAATGCTGACATTGAAGCGCGCATATCCTCTGCCCGAGCGCAGCCGTTTGCCTGCCGATCTGGATACGTCGCTCGATCGCGCTGAATTTTGTCCGAAATCCGAAAATTTTTCGCAGTATGCCGATGAGCGTCGCTATCAGGGTATGCCGTTTGGTTTGCCCGCATTGAGCGATGAAGAATTCGATACGATCAAGCGCTGGCTGGAAAATGGCGCGCCGGTCGAACCGGCACCACCGCTCAATCCCGAAACGCTACGTCGAGTCGCCGACTGGGAGCGATTTTTTAATCGGGACGATTTGAAGGCACAACTGACAGCGCGCTATTTGTATGAGCATCTGTTCCTCGCCGATTTGTACCTCGATAGCCGTGCGCGCAATTATTTCAAGTTGGTGCGTTCGCGCACGCCGCCGGGAGTTGCTATCGATTTGATCGCGACGCGCAGGCCGTACGACGATCCAGGTGTGCAACGGGTGTTTTATCGGCTGCAGCCGGTGCAGTCGACCATCGTGGCAAAAACGCATTTGCCGTATCGGCTCGATGAATTGCGCATGCAGCGGTTCGATCAATTGTTTTTGCGCGCGGACTATTCAGTCAGCGAGCTGCCTTCGTACGAGACGAACGTCAGCGCGAATCCGTTCGTCGCTTTTGCGCAAATACCGGTGCAATCGCGCTATCAATTTTTGCTCGACGACAGCGAATTTTTCCTGATGACGTTCATCAAGGGGCCGGTGTGTCGCGGCCAGATCGCGTTGAATGTTATTCAGGATCAATTTTGGATTGTGTTTGCGAATCCGAACATCGAGGCGATGGTCGATAGCGAATTTCTTGCACGTGAAAGTCATCACCTGAGCTTACCCGCCGAGATGGGCGATCAACCATTCGGCGCTGCGCATTGGAAAAAATACAGCGAGCAGCAGTCGCAGTATCTCGAAGCAAAAGAAAAATTCCTGCACGAAAAATTCGGCAATCCCAAGGCGGTTACGCTCGATTTGATCTGGAACGGCGATGCGGAAAATAGCAATGCCGCGCTGACGGTGTTTCGCCACTTCGACAGCGCGAGCATCGTGCGTGGCTTTGTAGGCGCAGCGCCGAAAACCGCATGGGTGATCGACTATCCGATGCTCGAGCGAATTTATTATCTGTTGGTCGCAGGGTTCGATGTATACGGCGATGCGAGCCATATGCTGATGACGCGGCTGTATATGGATTTTCTGCGCATGGAAGGCGAAGCTAATTTTCTGCATTTTTTACCGAAAGAACAGCGCGAGGCCGAACGCAAATCCTGGTATCAAGGTGTGGGCGCCAATGTGCGCGATTCGATTTATCGTAAAACTGCGCTGTACCAGCACGAATCAGGTATCCAGTTTCGCAGCAAAAATCCCAAACCGGAGTTTTTTGAGTTGCTGCGCGAGCACCTGGAGCCATCGCTGTCGCAGCAGTACAAATTGGAAAATGCTCAGCTACCGGAAACATTACTGAAGCCAATGCGCAAACTCGCGCAACTGAAAGGCGCGGCGATCAGTTATCTGCCGGAAACGGTTTTATTGCGGGTGGTGATACGCGGCGAATCGGATCGTGTGTTTACGCTGATACGCAATAGCGATCGCAGCAATGTCACGCTGTTGTTTTGGGAAGATGCATTGCGTCGTCGGCAATTCGATACGTTGACGGTGGTGCCGGGAATCGTCGGCGCTTACCCCAATGCATTTTGGGTGGTGAACGAAAGCGACTTGCCGCGACTGGTACAACAGCTGTCGAAGGTGCAAGGTCCAAAGGGGCTGCGTGCTGTGGCTTCGCGCTACGCGATCACGCGTACCGACGAGAACTTCTGGATGCAAAGCGACTGGATGCTTAATGAGTATCGCAACAGCGATCCGATCGGGTGGGGTATTCTCGATTACAGTCGTTACGAGCGCTAAGGAACCTCTGCAAAATTGCTGTGCTCGCTACGTTTTGCAGAGGTTCCTTAAGGGTTGTTAAGCCGATCGATCAGTCGTCTAACGAGATGCCTTAGCGGCGTCTATACTGCGCGTCGTCCGCCGGTGTTTCGGGCTCATACTTGAAGCTGCTATACGAATTGACTCGCACAAGAATAAAAACCCCAAGGTGCTGGCATGAAATATATCTTCGTTAAATCGCCAGGAGTACGTAGTCCCCGCCGCAACGCGCTTCGCATTGCGCTGGGTTATATGGCTGTCGCCGCGCTTTGGCTGATATTCAGCGATCGCAGCGCAGCACGATTC